>CAIXLU010000240.1 GCA_903920315.1 uncultured Oscillochloris sp. | reverse complement strand
TGATAAACCCTAAGCTGGCGCTGAGTTAACGGCGCTCGTTTGCGAGAGTGTTGTGCGCTACCCTTGAGGGAGAGGATGGATCGTTTCAGAAGGGGGATTATATGCGACCGTACCGAATCGTCCGCCTGATCGCGTCCGCGCTGGTGGCTATTTCTGCCCTGCTCGCCTCGGTTGGCAGCCCGCCGCGCATTACCCGTGCCGCCGCCGCGCCGCTCTGCGGCACACTGATCCAGAACGTCAGCGGCGCGATTGCCGCCAATACAGTCTGGACTCCCGCGAATATCTATGTGCTGACGGGTGATCTGACGGTGAACACCGGAGTCACCCTGGTGATTCAGCCGGGGACGGTGATCAAGGCAAAGACTCAGGCGCGGCTAATCATTAGTGGCACACTGACTTCCGATGGCACAGCGGTCAACCCAATCTACTTCACCTCCTGGAACGACGACTCGCTCTGCGGCGACACGAATGGAGATAGCACTACCACGGTACCAGCAGTAAAGGATTGGGGCTACATCCTGTTCAACTCCGGTAGCAGCAGTGTCAGCAGTATTAGCCGAGCGGTGCTGCGCTACGGCGGTTTGGGCTATAACACCCCAGCGAGCGGGGTGATCGGCATCAATAATGCCAGCCCAACGCTGAGCAACCTGAGCATGGAACAGAACTACCGCAATGCGGCCCAGCTTTGGGCTGTTGGCTGGAATACGGCAACCCTCGGCAGTTCAACAGTTGTCTACTTGCTGGTAGGCGACATCACCGTGAACAGCACCCAGACCATGACGATTGTCCCCGGTGCAAAAATCAAGGCTGCCGCCCAATCTCGCCTGCTGGTCAACGGCAAGCTCACCGCCGACGGTACAGTAGCCAATCCGATCTACTTCAGCTCGGAGAAGGATGATACGGTGTGCGGGGTGGGCGCAAGCGATGAGTTGGTCTGCGATACCAACAACGCAGTGGATGGGCCAGCACCGCAGAATTGGGGCTACATCCTGTTCAACCCCGGCAGCGATGACACTAGCAGCATCAGCCGAGCGGTGCTGCGCTATGGTGGCCTGGGCTACAACACCCCGGCGAGCGGGGTGATCGGCATCAATGATGCCAGCCCGACCCTGGCATACCTGAGCATGGAGCAGAACTATCGTAATGCGGTACAGCTTTGGGCTGTCGGCTGGAATACGGTGACTCTCAGCAGTTCAACTGTCATCTACCTGCTCTGGGGCGACATCACCGTGAACAGCAACCAGACTATGACGATTGTTCCTGGTGCGAAGATCAAGGCTTCTGCCCAGTCCCGCCTGCTGGTCAACGGCAAGCTCACAGCCAATGGTACGGTACCCAGCCCAATCTATTTCACCTCGGAGAAGGACGACACGGTCTGCGGGTATGGCGCGAGCGATGAATTGGTCTGCGACACCAACAACGCGGTGGACGGGCCGGCCCCACAGAATTGGGGCTATATCCTGTTTAACCCCGGCAGCGATAATACAAGCAGTATCAGCCGAGCGGTGCTGCGCTATGGCGGTTTGGGCTACAACACCCCGGCGAGTGCCGTGATCGGCATCAATAATGCCAGCCCGAACCTAGCCTATCTGAGCATGGAGCAGAACTATCGCAATGCCGTACAGCTTTGGGCCGTCGGCTGGAACACGGTGACTCTCGGCAGTTCGACCGTTGTCTACCTGCTCTGGGGCGACATCACTGTGAACAGCAACCAGACCATGACGATTGTCCCCGGTGCGAAGATCAAGGCTACTGCCCAGGCTCGCCTGCTGGTCAACGGCAAGCTCACCGCCGATGGTACGCCAGCGACTGATGTCACCCCGGCGGTGCCGATCACGTTCACCTCAGAGAAGGACGATACCGTCTGTGGTGTGGGAGCAAGCAACGAGCAAGTCTGCGACACCAATAATGCGGTGGACGGGCCGGCCCCGCGAGACTGGGGCTACATCTCCTTTAGCGCCGGTAGCAATGCCTCAAGCAGCCTAACATGGGCGGATCTTCGTTATGGTGGGCTGGGCTACAATTCCCCGTTGAGCGGCGTTCTCGGCGTAAACAACGCAGTCACCATCGGCCATGCACGCTTCCAGCAAAACTACATTGGTCTCGATATTGGCAGCGGTGCTCTGCCCACCCTCACCTGCAACGACTTCACGGGTAACCAAGCCTTCGGCATGCGCAACAATCAGCCAGTAACCGTAGTGAGTGCCACCGGCCAGTGGTGGAACAGTGCCACTGGCCCGACCTACAGCGCGAATGTTGGCGGTACAGGCGAGAAGATCTCCGACGGGATTGCCTACAGCCCGTGGGCGAATACGGCCTGCGCACCCACCGTCACCGTCACAACGACGCCCTGGCTGGTGCTGCTCTACATGGCCGGTGATAACAGCGGTACGGGCAGCGTCAGTCTGAGTCCGCCGATGCGCGAGTTGCTGACCCGATTGGGCAGTATGACCTACAATCCGAATATGCGCCTAGTGGTACTC
>CAIXLU010000239.1 GCA_903920315.1 uncultured Oscillochloris sp. | reverse complement strand
TCTGACGAGTCGGGGTGTGACGGTGCGGGTGGAATCCCTTGATGTCACCGATGCCGGGTTACTAGCGCATCTGCTGGATGATCTCGCGACCGGGGATGTGCCACTCCGTGGGATTTTCCATGCGGCGGGCGTACTTGATGACGGCATCCTGCTCAACCAGACCTGGGAACGCTTCGCGCCGGTGCTGTCCCCGAAGGTGGCGGGGGCCTGGCTGATTCACCATCTGACCCGCGACATGAAGCTGGATCTGCTGGTCTTCTTCTCGTCGGTGAGCGCGGTGCTGGGCAGTCCCGGCCAAGGCAACTACGCGGCGGCGAATGCGTTCCTTGATGGGTTGGCAAGCTACCGCCAACAGCAGGGGCTGCCTGCCGTGAGCATCAACTGGGGGCCGTGGGCCGCAGTGGGCATGGCGGCGCGCACAGCGGCGCTCCGAAGCGATGGAATGACGCCTCTGCCGGTCGAGTTGGGCGTGCAGGCGTTGGGACGAGTGCTGGGCACAGGCGGGCACCTGGTGGTGCTGGATGCCGACTGGAACCAACTCCAGGCGCAGATGGGAGTATCCGCGCCCCTGCTTGCCGATCTGGTGACGCCAACGGTGGTCGCGCAGAGCACGGTACAGTCCCTCCGAGAGGAACTGGCAGCCCTGTCGCCGCGCCAGCGCGATGAGCGCCTGCGCACGGAGGTCGCGTTGGTGGTGGCCCGTGTCCTCGGGATGGGCGAGCCGCCCTCGCCCACTACCGGGATGACCGATCTGGGCATGGACTCGCTGATGGCGCTGGAGCTACGGCGGGCGCTGGAGCGACTGGTGGGGCAGCCGTTGCCCGTGACGGTCGCGTTTGAGTATCCGACCGTGGCGGCGCTTGCGACCTACCTGCGCGACGAGGTACTCGTCCTGGGCGCGGTTCCCGCCCCCAGGGAGCTGACAGTGGCACCCGCACCGTCCATGACCGCGCCGCTGGCGGTGGTGAGCATGGCCTGTCGCTTCCCCGGTGCGGCGACGCCGGAGGTGTTTTGGGAACTGCTTCAGGCGGGGGCGGATCGGGTGCGGGAGGTGCCGGCCACGCGCTGGCCGGTGGCCGACTACTACGACCCCCAGCGTCCGCTGCCGGGCAAGGTCTATACGCGGGAGGGTTCCTTCCTAGAGCATGTGGATCAGTTTGAGCCAGGATTTTTCGGCATTGCGCCCCGCGAGGCGGTGGGGATGGACCCGCAGCACCGAATGTTGCTGGAGGTGAGTTGGGAGGCGCTGGAGCGAGCCGGTATTGCGCCTGCCACCCTGAGCCTGAGCCGCACCGGCGTCTTTATCGGCATTGGCGAGGGGGAGTACGGCGGGCTGCGGATGGGGCAGGATCTCGCGGCGATGGATAGCCACGCGGCAACCAGTGGCGGCCACAGTATCGCGGCGGGACGCATTGCCTATACGTTGGGGTTGCAGGGGCCGACGTTGGCCGTGGATACGGCGTGTTCCTCGTCGCTGGTGGCGATCCACCTGGCGTGTCAGAGCCTACGTATGGGGGAGTGTGACCTGGCCCTCGCCGGGGGGGTGAGCCT
>CAIXLU010000238.1 GCA_903920315.1 uncultured Oscillochloris sp. | reverse complement strand
TCGTCCACGATATTGTGCCGAAGTATCCGGCCCTCCAGCAGCGCATTCAGGCTCCGAACTATTTCTCGCGCTCCAACCCTTTCAGCCCGCAGATTAACTTGGAGCGCCTGGATGTGCCCGATGCCGAGTTGCTGACTGAGATCGGCTACCGTCTGCTGCCGATCTTCGAGACGGCCTATACCTTCCGGCTGAACCCGGAGATCCAGGCCGCGAATATCGCTACCTTCTCCGAGGCCGCCCGCAACTCCTACTTGGCGATCAGCCACCGCCGCTTGTTTATCAAGGCTCTGGTGACGGAGTGGTTCCGCCAGAAAGAGGAGGGCGAGCAGGCGATCAGTGCGGAGTACGCTTCCGCCGCTATCCGTGGACAGAGCGCCGCCCTCATGGCCCAGGCCGATGACGAGCAGCGACCTTATTAGGCGGAGATTTATGGCCGACGTAGACACCCAGACCTCTCGCCGCGTCGTCCATTCGCGGCTGGGGCCAGGCAACCTGCTCAGGACGTATATGAGCGGCTATGAGTTCGAGGTTCTCTTCGACTCGGGCCGCCGTTTTCGTCTACCCGCCCGCGAGTTTGAAGCCGAATCGGCCAGCCCCTGGCAGGTTGCGAATACTCCCGTCCCCGCCGCACGGGCGATCATCCTCGACGATGACCAGTTCCGCGCCCGCCAGACGCTGGAGGCTCTGCGGCTGGGGATTGTGCCGATGAAGGATGTTGAGACTCTGACGATTGGCCTGGAGGCCGAGCAGGTCACGCTCGACCGCGCCCTGGCCCGCTCGCGTGAGCGCGGCGGCGATGCTCTGGCGGTGATCGGTGACTACGGCTTTGGCAAGAGTCACTTTGTGGAACTGGCAGCCCGCCGCGCCCTGCGCGAGAATTGCCTGGTGGCCAGCGCCAGCCTGGATGTGGTCGAGGTGCCACCGGGCAAGGCGAACGAGATTTACCGGGCGCTGCTGAGTGGCCTGCGCTACCCCGACAGCGACGAGCGCGGTCTGGCTCCGCTGCTGAAAAAGGCAGTTGCCTCCCCGTCGGTGATGGCTCAGTTCGCCGAGCGCAGCCCACGCGGGAAGGACGATCCGCTTGTCGTGGTGCTGCGCGCCCTGGCCGATTGCGGCAGCCAGATCGCCTATGACGAGATGGTGCTGTGGGTCAGCGGCCAGATCCGCACGCCCACTATCGAGATGCGCAGCTACCTGAAGCGACCGCCCCGGATCTACCTGTCTGGCGAGATTGCCCGCCAGTACAGCTATTTGCTCACCGCGATAAGTGTGCTGTCCACCATGCTCGGCTACGGCGGACTGGCCGTGCTGATTGATGAGTCGGAACATTACTCGCTGCTGCGGGCCACTCAGCGCGGTCGGGCCGACGCCTTCTTTAAAGCGCTGATCTACGCGGCCCTCGGCCAAACCAATAGCCGGGTTGACCCGAAGACTATCCCGTACCACAGCTCGGCGGAGTACGATATTACCTTCGCCTCCAGCCCGCAACTCTTCTTTCTCTTCGCCCTTACCGCGAGCGAAAGCCAGATGCCGGTAGACAGTTGGCTCTCACCCTCGCAGATCTTGCGCCTGGACGACCGCTTTATCGAGCGCGATATTCTGGAATTCTTCAAGACTCTGCTGCGCTACCACAGCATCGCCTACGACTATAGCTACCCACCGCCGCGTGAGCGTTACGAGGAGGCGGTCAAGATCGCCCCTGGGATGCTCTCGCGGTCCCTCACCCAGCACCGCATCAACATGCGCGAGGTCATCCGCCTGGGGGTGACGGTCTGCGATCTGCTTTACCTGCACCCCGACTATGCGCCAACGACGCTGGTCGAGGAACTGGGCAAAGGGCTGAAGATGTAGGGAGAATCCATATGACAACGCTCACGCAGCGCCATACCCGTGATCTACACCTCGTCAATCGTGGTGGCGAGATCGCGATCAGCCTTGATGAGATCCAAGGTCTCTGGACAGAAGAGATCTACTTGAGGTTGACGGATCACTCCAACTGGCTGATTGAGTTTACCGATGGTTATATGGATGTCTTGCCAATGCCTACCAGAAAACATCAGGCCATATCGCTCTTTCTTCTGCTGAAGCTGCTTGCCTTCATCCGCCCGCTTGGTGTGGTCTACTATGCTCCACTCCGTATGCGGGTGCGTCCCGGCAAGTTTCGCGAACCGGATCTGCTCGTGCTGCGCGATGCTGGCGACTCGCGCAACCAGAATACCTACTGGCTCGGTGCCGATCTGGTTGTCGAGATCGTCAGTCCCGACGACCCTGAGCGCGATCTGGTCGAGAAGGTGGCTGATTACGCCGAGGCGGGCATCCCCGAGTACTGGATCGTCAACCCGAATACGGCAGACATCAGCGTGCTGCGCCTGGAGGGTGATGCCTATGTTGCCCACGGGGTATTTGGTCGTGGCGAGATTGCGACGTCGGCCCTGCTACCGAGCTTCACGGTTGATGTGAGCGCCGCCCTCGATGCCGAGTGACCCCGCCCACGCCGCCGCTCTGGCTCTGAAGGCGCGATTGCCGCGCAGTTGGCCGGCCTTCTTTGAGCGCCACGGTAATTTTACCCCGGCCCAACTTGCCGCCATCCCGCCCCTGCTCGATGGCGCAAACCTGTTGCTCTGCGCACCCACCGCCAGCGGCAAAACTGCCGCCGTCCTCGCGCCACTGATCGAGCGTCACCTCCCGCCACGCCGTCCACCGTCCCAGCTTGCTATTCTCTACCTCGTGCCCACCCGCGCCTTGGTCAGCGATCTCTATGCGCGTCTGGAGCAACCGCTGGAATCGCTCGGGCTGCGGCTGGGTGTGAAGACTCGCGATAGCGCCTTCCGCACCGCTGCACCGCCCGACATGCTGATTACCACGCCCGAGTCCGCCGACGCTTTGCTGGCCTCCGCTGCGCCAATCTTCGCCGGCCTGCGCGCCCTGGTGATTGACGAATTGCACCTCTTCGATGGCACGCCGCGTGGCGACCAGATGCGGGCGGTTCTCAGCCGCATCCGTGCGGTGCGGACGTACGCCGCCACACGTGGCGACGCCCCGGATTCCGCAATCCAATACGCGGCACTCTCGGCCACCCTGAGCGATCCGCAGGCGACGGCAGCGCGCTACTTTACCTCGGCCCAGGTAGTGCAGGCGGGTGGCGGGCGGCATTTGGAGGCTGAACTGGTGGCGATGGACGGCGATGGCGATACAGCTCTGGCTACCTACCTGAGTGATTTCCGCCGACGGGGGTGGCGCAAGGCGCTGGTCTTCTGCAACAGCCGCGCCGAGGTTGAACACTACGCCGCCGTCACTCGGCCCAACTCGCCCTTTGGCAGTGCGGTGTTTGTCCACTACTCAAACATCGAGGCCGCACGGCGGCGCGAGATCGAGCAGCAGTTTGCCACCGCCGACAGCGCGGTCTGCTTCACCAGCAGCACCTTGGAGCTAGGCATTGACATCGGCAGCGTAGATGTCGTCGCCCTGATCGGCCCACCCGGCAGCCGGGCCTCATTCATCCAGCGCATCGGGCGTGGCAACCGCCGTGGGCGTAGCCTGCGAGCCATCTGCGGCTACCGCACCCCCCTAGAGCGGCTCCAATTTGAGGCGCTGATCGCAGAACCCCCGGCCCTCAGCCCTCAGCCCTCAGCCCTCAGTCCTTCCTTCCGCCCCTCCGTCGCCATCCAGCAGATCTTCAGCCTGATCAAGCAGAGCCCGACTGCGGCACTCCGCCAGACACCGCTGGCTCAGCTCTTCGCCGGACTACTGCCCGATGCCGACGTGACCGCGCTGCTCGGCTATCTTGAGCAGCGCAACTACCTGAAGGCTGGGCGACCGGGCGAATGGCGAGCTGGGCCGCGCCTGAATAAACTTCTTGACGAGCAGAGCGCCAAGTATGTCAGCCTGAGCATTTTTAGCAATATCCAGAGCGCCGCGATGCCGCCGGTAGCGATCCGCGACCAGCATACAGGGCAGACTCTGGCGATGGTTGATGCCCTCTGGCTGGATCGCGACGAACTGACCCTTGAAGGTCGCACCATTGATGTCGCCTGGAGCGATGGCGAGGGTCTCTGGATCAACTCACGCCCTGGTGGCGAGGAGACGTTAGCCGCAATCTACCGCTCGGCTCGCCAGTTGCTCAGCTACGATCTCGCCCGCATGCTCCCGCTCCAGATGGGCCTCGACCCGCAGTTGGCGGCACTGGTTCCCCTGCCGAGCGGGTGCTGGTGCTTCCACTGGCTGGGCGATCTCTACGGGCTGGCCCTGCGCGACCTGCTGCGCTACACGTTACCTGCCGAGGATAGCCCGGTTCCCGGCTTGGCTCTGCATCTGCCCCAGCCACCGCAAACCCTGCCTCTCTTCAACGCCGACCAGGTGCAACGCTACCTGCGCGACAACTACCGCCAGTATGAGCCACTGCTCGACCTCGGAGCCTTTCAGCAGCTTTTGCCCACGTCGCTGCGCCAGCAGTCGGTGGTTGATATGTTTGACGTGCCAGGTTTCCTGAATGCCGCCAACGCCCTGCGCCTCGCCCCCGCGCCTGAGGCGATTGTGGGCGATCTGGCCGATCTGCTGGGCTGAGCATACACAAGGCATCCTGATGCGCTACGCCTGAAACCTAAAACCTGGCACCTGAAACCTTCTATGGTCAAAACACCACATGGGGCTGGACGGTTCGCCGTCTAGCCCCATGTGGTTGTATACGGTGAGAGCGCCGTCACTCCAGATAACCGTGGAGCCGCATGCCGACGCTCGGGTGGCGCAGACGGCGTAGGGCATCGGACTCGATCTGGCGGGTGCGCTCACGGGTGATCCCAAAGGTCACGCCGACCTCTTCCAACGTGCGGTGCTGGCCGTCCAGCAGGCCGTAGCGTAGCTGAAGGATCGTGCGCTCACGTTCGGGCAGGTCGTTGAGCGCCGCGCTGAGATCCTGGAGAAGCATGTTCTGTGCCGCGATCTCCATGGGAGTCTCCATGCTCTCATCAGCGAACACCTCGCCGATACTGCCGTCGCCCGTGTTGTTGATCGGCTGCTCCAGCGAGATGGACTGGATTGATGCTTGGAGCAGCCGCTTCACTTTGCGTAGACTCAGACCCAAGGCGTGGGCGATCTCCTCCGGAGTTGGCTCGCGCTCAAACTGCTGCTCCAGCTTATAGATCGCCCGGCGCAGGTGAACTAACGATTCGCTCAGGTGAACGGGCAGGCGGATTACTCGGCTCTGCTCGGAAATCGAGCGGGTAACAGCCTGCCTGATCCACCATGTAGCGTAGGTACTGAAACGGTTTCCCCTGGTGTAATCAAACTTCTCAACGGCGCGCATCAGGCCGATGTTGCCCTCTTGAACAATGTCCATAAAAGCCATCGGGCTACCAATATACTTTTTGGCCACACTCACCACGAGTCGCAGGTTGGCCTGAATGAGTCTGCGGCGCGCATCCGTTCCGTGGGCCACCATCATCTCCAGCGTGGCCCGCTCGCGCCCATCTCGGTAATTCTCATCCTCAAGCCGTCGTCGTGCCATCCTCCCGTCGGCAATCTGTATCGCCAGATCCCGCTCCTGCGTCGCCGTCAGCAGGGCCACTTGGCCGATCTCGCGGAGGTAGAGTTGAACCGAGTCCTCAATTGGCTCGCCAGTGTCTCCATCCTCCGCCAGTTCCTCGGGTTCCCATGAGGCACCATCCTCGTCAGATACGGGGTCGGCCTGCGTATCCTGCTCCTGCATCTTATCGTTATCGTTTGCATTGCGGAAGATGTACACGGCTCTTCTCCTCTATCTCCCCTCTGCGGGGTACTGACGGTGTCGGTATGTGGAAGCCCTGATCTTCGTGGTTCGGGTGTGAGTATGCACATTTTCACCTTTTGCACATCTTTTGTCAAGGGTTGTGTTCGCCAATTTTGTGACGATTTTTTTATGCAGGGTGTCGGCTCTCGCGATACGTAGCCACAGAAAAACGCAGAAGGACACAGAAAATTCTTTCTGTGTCCTTCTGTGGCCGTACATCAGGGAAGTCTCGTTGTCGTCCTACTCAACCATAACCCGATTGCGCCCGGCCGCTTTTGCCCACCAACCCGTCCCTGGGCGAGTCTTATTCATGTGCCACTGGGCGAATAGCGTAACAACTTGCAAGAGATTGCAGAGGCTCAGGACAGGGGCCAGCGTGTTGATGTCGATCGTCACGACTCGCGGTTGACAACAAACTGCGCGAGGTCAATCAGGGTGCGCTGGGCGGGCGAAGCGGGGAATCCGCTGAGGTGGCCGATGGCCTGGGTGATGTAGCGACGGGCCTCGTCCATGGCTTCGTCAGCACCGCCTGCTGCCAACACCTCGGCGATGGACGACTCAACCTCGGCATCATCGGGGTCGCTCTGCTCGATGATCGCCCGTAATCGTGGGCTGCCGGTAGCCTTCAGCGCGTAGATCAGCGGCAGGGTGATCGTACCTTGGCGCAGATCGTTGCCGGCTGGCTTGCCAAGGGTGCCCTCGTCGCCGGTGAAGTCAAGCACATCGTCAACAATTTGGAATGCCACACCTACATCGAAGCCGTAGCTCCCGAGTGCGACAATCTGTGCATCGCTGCCGCTGCCCGCCGCCATCCCCGCCTTGCATGCCGCCTCGAAGAGTACCGCTGTTTTTGCCCCTGTCTTGTAGAAGTATTGGCGAAGGGCTGTCTCTACAGGTTCCACCGCTGTGACCGGGCTGAGCTCGCCTTCGACAATCGTCTGTACCGCCTGCGCGTAGAACGTAATAATCCGAGGATCGGGGCTGAGCGACATCTCGGCGGCGGCTAGGGCGAAAAGGTAGTCGCCGACCATCAGGGCAACGTCGTTATCCCAGCAGGTGTGGACAGTCACCCGCCCGCGCCGCCGCGCCGCCTGGTCAACCAGGTCGTCATGGACGAGGGAAGCTGCGTGGATCAACTCAGCTGAGGCGGCGGCGTGGATCACATGGGCCAGTTGGTAGTTGCCAAGCTGTGCGGACAGGAGAGCCATTGCCGCACGCAGACGCTTGCCGCCCGAGCGCACCGTGTGGATGCTGGCAGCGGTGATCAACGCCGATCGCGACTGGGAGCGTTCGATGAGCAGTTGCTCGACGGCGGAGAGATCTGTAGTCAGATTTGCCCGCTCGAAAAGATCGACAATACTCGATCCTTGTCCGAGGCGCTGCTGTGTATAACGCGAGTCTGCACCGCTGGCCATCATACTCACAGGTACCTCAATCTCCACTGATCTGTGCCCACACGACTACTGATTGTGATAGCATACACAATCTTACGATAACACAAAGCACGCTGGCATCAATCCATTTCATCTATTGTACGGCATATCGCCAGATCGCGCTGTTAGCGCCTCTCGCGCAGCAGCTCCCAGGCCAAGCGTGGATCAGCCAAGAGTGCGCAGGCATCGGCAATACGCTGAGTGCGCAGGATGGCCCGCTGCCAGGGCGGGATAAGCCGACAGTCGGCGAGGTGATCGAGATGGAGTTGGAAGATTCCGCGCAGCAGTAGGTGGCCCGCACGGGCGTGTGGTGGTACGTTAGCCTTGGCCCAGGTGATCAGTGCATCTAAGGCAACCTGAGCCGCAGCGAGGGCATCGCGCAGAGCAGGACGAGTCGCATCGCGGTCGGCCAATACATAGAATTGCTGGCGCAGAGTCAGAAAATGCAGCAGTGCGGCAGACAGTTCCCACTCGGCACGTTCAGCAGTCAAGGACGGTCTATCGGCAAAGGCCGTGTTCATCACCACATCCCAGGCGATACGCCCGTAGGAGAACTCGTCCTCGGATGCACGCATCTGTTCAAGGCGACGCTCACTGTGCGGGCGTGGTGCGGCCATATAGTCAAGTACATCCAGCGGTGGTGTCGCCACCACATCACCGCTGTTAGACAGATCGCGGCGCTGCGCAGCCTCGGCGGGGGTACGGTCGAGGGCCGATCGCCACGCGGCCTCCAGTGCCCGATAGGCACGGATCAGTGCCTCAGGGTCACGTGGGGCGCGGGCGACGGCGTAACTGCTCAGCAGATCCTCCGTGCGCTGCGCGGGCGACCATGCCAGCCGGGCGAAGAGGTAGGCGTTCAGCGGCGCAAAGAGCCACGGGCGGTCGCCGGTCAGCAGGGTGTGAACGCTGCGCACCCCCGCGTCACGATACTGAGCCATGTCGGCGGCAATCACTTCGGGCAGTGGCGGGACAGATGACTTGAACAGGATGCCGTCAAGGTAGTACTCAAAGACTGAGGGAGAGCCGAGGTCAGGCGACCGGATGCCGGAGGCACGCGACAGGGAGATCTCCAACGTATTGGTTATGCTTTCACCACGCGCTGCCTCCTCATTTTTCGGCCTCCGGCCTTCGGACACCTGATCCCGACCCTTGCCGAACAGAGCAATATTTTCTGCTAGACGCATTGCATACATCGCGTTGATTGGGCTGCTTGGTTCGCCAATACCATGGGCGTAGGATCGCGGGCGCGGGGCAAAGATTAGCTCAACCTGCGGGTGCGGCGCAAGAACCTGCGGAGTGGACTCGGTGTCGTGGTAGGCTAAATAGCTCACGCGGGCGTCGGGACGTAGTTCGGCCAGCGCCTCGGCCAGCGTATTTGCGGCAAGCAGCGCCTGATCTGCCGCCGAGAGACCAGCGCACAGCGGGCAGGCGCACCATCCGCCACCCAGTAGGTCGTCAGGCCAGAGGTGGTAGACATGAGCCTCAGGATATGCCGTAAAGAAGGCCACGCCGTTGGCCTTCAGGATTGCCTGGGTCTTAGGGTGGCTGGGGCAAAAATTGCGATCGGGCGTGTGACGGGTACCGTCGAAACGAAATAGCTCCGGGCTATTGCGAAAAAACTGGCGCGGTACAAGGTCGCTCAGGTGATGCCCCCCCAACTCCAAATCCATGCCGCGTTCAACGATAGACGGCAAGAGATCGCGGCGGCGGGAGCGCCAACTGCTCAGGCGGCAAGCACCCACCGCTGGCCCGCGTCCAATCGTATGGATAAAGATCGTGTTCAGGCGGCTACGGGCGGCCCATGCGATCCAGGACTCAGCTTCGGTCAGAAAATGGTCATGTCCAATGACTATGCCACGCCCGGCCAGGGCAGGGCGGTCAGCCAGACCAACAGCGGGGAGCGTTACCCGCTCGTGGCGAGGCAGGCGCTCGCCATCGGGGCCAGGAGCCACCCAGCGGCAGCCCAGCGTCTCCAGCAAATCGTAGACCGCGTAGAGCAGACCGCGTAGGCCGTCGCCGCGCAGCAGCAGCCCATCCTGGTCGGGGATACGCAAGAAACCATCGCCGCCGCAGCCATGGCGCAGGGCGATGCGCGGGCCAGTGGCGCAAGTCACCACCGGCAAAGCAGGTGCACCGATACGCTGGAGCGTGCGGCGTAGTTCTTCGGCAGCAAAGCGGGCTACCGGGCTGTCGCCCTCAAGCTCGATCATCCACGTCGTGGTGAGAGTCAGATCCAAAATTGTGATCTCCAGGTAGAGGCGACCGGGAGATTATACGCCATCATTACTGTACACCACCCGGTTGCGCCCGCGCTGCGTGGCCTAAATTACAGGATAAGGATACTGATGCTGATGACATAGACATCTCAGACCGAAAGATTACCGAAATAGCTCCGTATACTTTACGTATACGGCATCGCGGTCGCCATGTGCGGTGCCACTCACTAGCTAGAGAGGAACACTCTTTATGAACCGCACATATCTACAAACCACACTCTTACTGCTCGCGACTCTGGTGCTTCTCACCGGTGCTGCACCCGCAAAACCAAGCGTAACTGCGTATATTGATCCCGCTCTTGTCGGGCAGACTGCCGATCAAGTCAGCGTGATTGTGAGCGGTAGCGGTGCTGCTCGGGCGGTGGAAGCCGTCGGTGGAGTGGTAACAGACGACCTGTGGCTGATTGATGCTGTGGCAGCCAAGGTACCCGCTTCTGCGATGAGTGCCCTTGCTGCTGCTTCAGGGGTCAGTTCGGTCGTGTTAAACCACGATGTCAAGTCTTCTGACTGGGACGGTTGGGTGACTAATCTTCCGCTCCCCAGCACGTGGGACGGTCGTCCCGATGTGCAGCCGACTGGCAACCCGAGCGTTTGGAACGTTGTGAACCCGGTGTCAATTGACATTGGTGCGGATAAGCTTCACAGCACCTTGCTGCCGTCTGGTAAGCCCATTCGCGGCAACGATGTGACGATTGCGGTGGTCGACTCGGGTGTCTACTTTGATAAGCAGGTGCGCAAGACTCTTGGCCGCGCGGTTACGGATCAGTTTGTTGGTCAGGCTGACTTTGTGAATAGCACCTGCGCTACCACACAGAAAACGGACGATCATCAGGCAGACGCTCGTCGCCGTACTGTGGGCACGCAGGGGAACGGGTACTGCTGGCTGAGCGAGTCGGACACCGCCGATGGCTACGGGCACGGCACTGCTGTCGCCAGTATCATCTGGAATAACTTTACCGATAGCAACACGGGCGTTACACTCGGTGTCGCTCCTGGGGCCGACATTCTCAGCGTGCGTGTTCTTGGTGATGATGGTACGGGTACCTACGCAACGGTCATTCAGGGTATCCAGTACGTGGTGAAGAACCGCAATCGCTATGATACGCGGGTGATGAACCTCTCGATCAGTGCTATCGCTTCAGTGCCGTACTTCGTTGATCCGCTAAACCGGGCCGTTGAGCAGGCGTGGTCGCGTGGGATTACGGTGGTCACGGCTGCGGGCAACAACGGCTCGACCCCAGGTAGTGTCTCCGTACCGGGGAACGACCCCTACGTGATTACGGTCGGTGCTGTTGATGAGAATCGCACCCCGGGCTACTGGGCCGATGACACCCTGCCCAACTGGTCGGCAACTGGTCCTACCGGCGACGGCTTTGTTAAGCCTGACTTCGTAGCACCAGGTGTGAATATCGTCACTTATATGTATAAGAACTCGCAGGATCCGTCGCGCTCGCAGAAGATCGTGCAGATCCACCCAGACAACGCTACTACTACGAGCCTGTTCCGGATGAGCGGCACGAGTATGTCGGCTGCAGTGGCGTCGGGCGTCGCTGCCCTGACCTTGCAGGCTAACCCGAACCTTACGCCTGATCAGGTCAAGTACCGGCTCATGGCTTCGGCTCGCCCCGCAGTGGCTGGTGATCCTATCCAGCTTGTTTACCCGGTCTTTCGGCAGGGCACAGGGCGGATCTGGGCACCCGACGCGGTACTCGGCACCTTCAAGCATAAGGCGGCTGCTAATGTCGGTATGAATATTCAGTCCGACCTCAGGCACGGCTTCCTAGAGACGGGCGACTTGGCCTATCACTACCAGGGTCTCGTGAAGATGGCCCCGAGTACGGATAATACGGCCCAGATGTTCTACATCGGTTTTGCTGATGGTCGCTTCCTGAGCCTGGGTGTGTGGTCTGGTCAGGATGGTTGGCTCACCCAAGACGTGCTGGCAAGCCGACGTATGGCCTGGGTGAATAGCTTGGTTCCCATGCCTGACGCACAGATCATCTGGGCGGGCGGCATGACACCGCTGCTTGGTCAGTCTGTTGATCCGAGCCGACGTATGGCTTGGGTGAATAACTTGACGGTATGGGATGGCACAGCATCGTGGTCTAATGGCCTGCTTGATGGACAGGTTGCCACAGTGGTCGAGCCGAGCCGACGCATGGCTTGGGTGAGTGGACTGATTAACTGGAACGGTGGACTTACCTGGACGTCTGCGGTGGTCGAGACAAGCCGGCGTATGGCCTGGGTATCAGCGATGGATCCGGCGACAGCTGGGATTGCGGCGACAACCTGGATTAATGTGCCGTAGGGGTATGGTTGGGTGTGATGTAATTAAAGTGAGGGGGATGGCCGATATGGTCATCCCCCTCACTCTTTTCTCTTTATGATGATGTGGGCAATCCCAAGTGGGACAGGGATGCGCGGGCGCGGGCTAGATCGAATTTGGCTCCGAGACGTTCCAAATGGCTCACAGCTTCACTGAGTGCCACACGAGCATCCTCGACGATTCCGTGATCGACATAAAGCTTCCCGAGGGCGAGGAGTCCAAGTCCGAGCAAATAACTATCGCCACGATCCCGGCTACCTGCAATGGCTGTTCTCAGACGCTGCTCGGCCGCGATAACTTTCCCCTGAAGTGTCTCAATCTCGCTGATCGCCAGCAGGCACTCGGTCTCTTGTTCTAATAGGCCAGCCGTATGGGCTAGGCTAAGTGCATGATCGGCTCGCGCATGACCACCGACCAAATCACCACCACGGGCCTGTACAAGCGCCTGGAGCCAGTAGACCTGAATTGCCTCATCTTCGCCTACGGCGCTGAGGCGGGCGTGTGCCTCATTGAGGTGAACCTCGGCCGCTGTGAGGTTCCCTCGGATTAGCTCGATGTGAGCCAGTCCGATCGCGGCGCGGACAACCGCAGACTCCTCTCCGGTCTGTGCACTCATCCTCCAACTGCGCTCAAGGTCATCTGCTGCCTGATCATGATCGCCTACCGCTAGGCGCAACTGGCCGAGATTTGCCAGGGTCAGAGCTTGGCTTGGCATATACCCGATCTCTTCGCTCAAATGCAGGGCCTCTTCGAAGCTGGCGAGGGCAGCAGACCACTGACCTTGGGTATAGTAGAGACTGCCCAGGTTGGCGAGGGCGGCGGCGATTCCCGGCGTGTAACCGATGTTGCGATAGATCGCTAGGCTGCGTTCGACGTAACTGGCCGACTCGGCAAGATGATCCTGTTGGTAGTAGACGCCGGCCAGCACACGGAATAAGCTAGCTGTCGTGATCGGATCGGCCGATGGCCCGACAGCCTCAGTCGCACTGGCTGCAATCTCGCGGGCTTGGTCAATCTGGCCTTCGCGCAGCCTGATCCATGCGAGATGCTCCATCAGCATCTGCCATGCTGTGGGTGCATCGCGGGATCCTTGCGGGCCAAGGAGTACGAGTCCCGCTTGAACTGTATCGCCTGCGATGTCAAGCTGCCCCTCGCGAGTGCGTACATCGGCTAATTCGCCAAGAACTGCGACGCTGCTGGTGCGCCATATGTCACGAGGCAGGCCGCCTACAAGTAATCGCTCGCGAGCCTCTTCGAGGGCATCTCCAGCCTCGGTGAAGCTGCCGAGATACTTTAGGGTGCGGCCCAGCCCGATTCGCGCACGGACGGCGTGTTCCGCATGGCCCGCCGGAAACTGTTCGATCAAAATGATCGCCTGTCGGTAGATCTGTGCGGCGGTGACGCCAGCGAAGCTGCGCTCAGCGCGCTCGGCGGCCTCGATTTGGTAGGGGATGGCTAACTGTGGTGTAGCGCTCTCGGCGTATTGATGCGCTAGTACGTCGGTGCGCTCGTCGGGTTCCCAGCAGACCTCGGCCATAATCGCTTCGGCGATCAGCGTGTGCATCTGGCGGCGATCTCGGCGCAGCATGGTCTCGTAGATTGCATCTTGAGCCAAGGAGTGCTGGAGGGCGTAACTGGGTTCTGTGCCCATGACGTGGGTCACGAAGCTGCGATCCTCAAGATCGCGCAGACGTGCGGCGCTGAGGCTGTCTGCGCCCCCGTCGAGCCGAACCAGCAACCGCAGCGGTGCCGCTCGTCCAATCGCTGCCATACGCTGGAGCGTGATACGCATATCGGTCGGCAGTCGATCAAAGCGGGCCAGAACCAAGTCGCGGAGGCTGGACGGTACGCTACCCAGAAGTTCGCCCGCGTGAGGTGCGACCTCCCAGCCTCGCTCTCCAAGCGCCAGCCCGCCTTGCTCAATCAGCATACGGATGAGTTCTTCGATATAGAAGGGATTGCCCGTGGAGCGATTGACAATCTGCTCGGCCAAACTGTTATCGGTGCCGGTTGAACGATGGAGAAGTTCGTCAATGAGAGCGTATCCCTCGTTTTGGCTCAGGGCGCTCAGGCGCACCTCAATAAGTTGGGGCTTCGCATCAGCGGTCAGGCTATGGGCAAGATCCGTCTCGGGGTCACGAGAGATTAGTACGAGGGCCAAGTGTGCCTCGTGCGTCGTCTCAAGTACATAGCGCAGCAGTTCACGGGACGGTTCATCGGCCCAATGGAGGTCGTCGCAGATCAAGGCCAGGGGCGTGGTGCGAGCCTCGGCGAGGAGAGCCTGGCGAAAGGCCGTCTGAGTCTGGAGTTGGAGCATGCTTGGGTCGAGGGCGGCCAGGTGCGTCGTCTCGGGATGAAGTTCAGCCTCGCCCATCGCGTGGCGCAAGTAGGGCAAGATCTCGGCTTGGGAGAGTCCGCGATGCTGGAGGAAGGCAATCTGGCGCTCGTCCCGCACGTCAGGCGGGTCAGCCGGCCCGATCCCGATCAGGTTGCGGAGCAGTTCGCCCGTCAGCCAGAGCGGGGTGTGGCGAGTATGCGAGCGACATGCGGCCTGAACGCAGCGGATGTTCATATCAACAAGTGTGCGGCGTAGCTCGGCCACAAGGCGGCTTTTGCCCACACCGGCCTCGCCAGAGATTAGGGCGACCCGCCGTTGGCTGTCGGTGCTTATGAATCCAATGCCGGAGCTCAGGCGCTCAAGGTCGGCGACACGGCCAATCATGGGGGCGTGGAGACCAGCAATTCCGCGAAGTGAGCCGGGCTGTGCGGCCGGACCAAGGGGCCGGTAGGTCTGGAGTGGTTCGCTCACCCCCTTCACCTGTAGGGGCGGCATTGACTGGAAACTAAATAAGGGCGCGGTCTGAGCGTAGGTGCTGGCGCTCACCAGAACTGTACCCGGCTCAGCGGCTTTCTCAAGGCGGGCCGCCACATTCACGGCGTCGCCGAGGACGGTATACTCGCCGTGGCGCTCGCCGCCGATCATTCCGGCGATTAGCGACCCACTGTTTAGCCCAATCCGCACCTGGAAGGTGGCACCGCGTTCCTTGGCTAGTCGGGCGCGCAGAGGTGCCAGAGCCTGTTGCATCTCTAGGGCCGCACGTATGGCTCGCTCGGGGTCGTCCTCATGGGCCACGGGAACGCCGAATAAGGCCATGAGACCATCGCCGGTGAACTTATCAATAGTGCCTTCGTAGCGATCAACCACCGCCGCGAGCAGACGCATGGTCTCGTCCATCCATGTGAACACCTGCTCGCTATTCATGGTGTGTGATGCTGCAGTAAAGTTGGTGACATCAACAAACATCACCGTCGCCTCACGCTGCTCACTGGCCGGATCAGTACCCAGAGGCGTATCAATGCGTACGCCGCAGTATCCGCAATAGCGATGGTCGTCTGGTATTTGCTCACCGCAGGATGGACATTGACGCATAGTTATACTCTCTTGTTTGGCGTCGCAGGCGTAATTTTGGTATGCACTATAGCACTTGTCCGCATGCTGGGAAACATGGCTACCCACTAATCTCATAAACGAGTGAATTGATGAGGCTCCCGTCCCCACGAAATTATGATCTCGTCCTTCTGTGTGTAGTGGTACAATGGCACGGTTGCGCCGATGCGGAATCTTGGCGGGTCGGAGGGTCGCAATGGCACTACGGCTGATAAAGTCATCGAGGATTGGTGTTCGATTGCTTGCCTACATGAGATACACTATGAGGAGGAAGAGGAGCGACTGATTATCAATAAGACTATGCAGAGCTTTAGCGCACGACTTGAAGAGTTGCGCCAGAGTTACGCCGCCCAGCTTGTCGAGAAGGCTGCTCAAATAAGTGCGAGCTGGCAGCTAATCAAGGCTGGAACCGCAACCCCGGCGATCATCGAGGACATCCAGCGGGTCATTCATAACCTGGCGGGAACTGGCAGCACCTTTGGATTCCCTGAGGTGAGTACTACCGCTCAGGCTCTTGAAACGGCTCTGCATCGCTGTGTGCAGTCTGATGGTGGTGGCCCCGAGATTATCGCGGAGATGGGTTCTCTTGTACATGGACTCCAGCAGATTGCGTCTGGCGGAAATGCTCCGATACATAAGGTATCCCCTGCATATCATGCTACTGCAATTGCTCGAGTCTATTTTCTTTGCAGTGATCTTGAGAGGGGAGAGGTACTCACGTCGCAGGTGGCAAACTTCGGCTATGATACGAACCTGTGTGTGAATACCGATGATCTATTACAGATTTCCCATGCGAACATGCCCGACGCCCTTGTCATTGATATGAACTTTTTAGAGCAGATTGAGGATCGCACAAAGGTGGATTGGCTTCGCCACGCGGGTAGTACCCTCCTACCGATGGTTGTGGTTTCGCCGCGCGGCGACTTTGACGCCCGCTTGCAAGCAGTGCGAGCAGGGGGTAGCGCTTACTTAACCCTGCCGGTTGATACGGGTACGTTGATTGATCAACTCGATCAACTCACCGAGCGTCAACGCCCTGAACCCTACCGTGTGCTGATTGTGGACGACTCGCAGGTAATTGCGGAAACCTACGCCGCTATCCTGACTACCGCCGGGATGCATGCTAGCATGATCACCGACCCTACAGTCGTAAGCGGGATTCTCCAGGATATTCAGCCCGACCTGATCCTGATGGACATGTACATGCCGGGGTGCGAGGGTCGCGAATTGGCCTCTGTATTGCGGCAGCAGCCTAAGCTGCACAGCATCCCGATTGTCTTTCTTTCGGCGGAGACCGACCGTTGGGCGCAGCTCGCCGCGCTCCGCCAGGGTGGCGACGATTTCCTGACCAAGCCGATTGACCCCGATCACTTGGTAGCATCGGTGACGAGCCGCATCCGCCGCGCACGGGTGATGCGGAGCCAGATGATCCGCGATAGTCTGACGGGCCTCTATAACCACAGTGTTATTGAGGATCTGCTATCCCGCGAGATCTCACGTGCCCGCCGCAATAAGAGCCTCCTGACGATGGTGCTGATTGATATCGATCACTTCAAGATGGTGAATGATCGCTATGGACACCCCGCCGGTGACCGCGTGTTGAAGAGTCTGTCACGTATGCTTCAGCAGCGATTGCGCAGCTCCGACCTGATTGGTCGCTACGGTGGCGAGGAGTTTGTGGTGCTGATGCCCGACACGGACGGGCAGGCGGCGCTAGGCGTGATTGATATCATACGTGAACGATTCGCTCAGGTGAGCCACCGTGTCGAATCAGAAGAATTCCACGTCACTTTCTCTGGGGGTGTGGCGGTTCTCCAACCCCTTGGCGATGCTGTTACTCTGGTAGAGAGCGCCGATATCGCGCTTTACCAGGCCAAGCACCACGGGCGCAACCAGCTTGTGCTGACTACACGTGCGCTCTTCCGCGAGGATGTGCCGACTCAGAGTGCGCCACTGCGAGAGTCCGAATCATCCATGATCCTTGGGTCGCGGGCGCTAGTGCTGGTGGTTGATGATGACCCTTATGTGCGCGAACTGCTCGATCACTGGCTGCGTGCGGTGAACTACGATGTGCAACTGGCGTCTCTTGGCCGCGAGGCGATTGAGATGGCGGGGAAGATGAACCCCGACCTTGTGCTGCTTGATGTGCTGATGCCTGATGTGGACGGTCTGGAGGTACTCGATAATCTGCGCGCCAACGGCTGTGATGCGGCGGTGGTTCTGACGACCGCCTACGGTTCTGAGCGGATCGCCGTGAATGCGATGCGCCGAGGTGCGGATGATTATCTGCGCAAACCAATTCTTGCCGAGGAACTTCAGACGGTGCTTGAGCGTAACCTGGAGCGTCTGCGCCTGCGACGCCAGAACAGCGCCCTTCAGCGCCAGCTTGAGGAGCAGCGCCAGCAGCTTGAGGTTGAACTCGCCCGTGCCGCCCGTGTCCAGAGCGATCTGTTGCCACGCCAGATGCCACGCCTGCCAGGATTTACCCTAGCCGCCCGCTGTATTCCTGCTCGCCAGGTGGGTGGAGACTTCTATGATTGGCATAGCCCTGGCCCAGGTCTGCTAAACCTGACCTTCGGCGATGTGATGGGCAAGGGGATGCCCGCCGCGCTGCTGATGACGACGGTGCGTGCGGTGATGCGTTCGGTTGGTCGGCAGACGCCGCCTCTGGTGAATCTGCGCTACGCCCTCACCGCCCTCGACTCGGATCTGAACCACGCACGAGCCTTTGTGACGATGTTCCATGCTCAGCTCGATCTAGTTTCACGGCGACTGACGTTCATTGACGCGGGCCACGGCCTAGTCTTTGTGCGGCGGGCAGGCGGTGAGGTTGAGACACTCAGCCCACGTGGGGTACCCCTCGGCGTACCCTCGCGTGAACCATACGCGCAGGGCGAGGTGGAGTTGCACCCCGGTGATGCGCTGATCCTCTTTAGCGATGGTCTGCTTGACACATGGCCGGCCTTGGCCGATAACCACCTGATTTTGGCCGAACTGCTCAGCGACGATGTCCAGGCTCAGGCGATGGTTGAACGGATCCTGGCTCTGCCTGCGCTGGTTGGCTCGGTGATTGACGATCTCACGGTGGTGGCGCTATCGTGTACGGCAGAGTAGAAATCGTCCCAAACCTTCCAGACGTTCGACTAAAAATCCCAGCATTGCTGGGATTTTTAGTCGGATATCTGATCATCACTCGGTAGAGATTGTCGTCATTAATACATAGCCCATCCCACGGCGGGTCTGGAGCAGACCCGCCGCGTCGTCTTCGATCCGACGTAGGGCGCTACGCAGACCGCTGACCGCCTTGTCGAGAGCCTCCGCATCCATGCCAGGATCGTAGTCTCGGCCCCAGACCGCCTCGGCGCATGCCTCGCGGGTGCAGAGGTCGCCCAGATGGCGGTAGAGGTGACTGAGCAGGCGAAACTGGTTGGGTGGTAGGCTCAGAGATTGGCTGCCAAGGAAGAAAGTCTGGGTACGATCATCGAGGCGCAGGCGACTTGAGGTAACGACCGTAGGGTCGGGATCAAGAAAACGCAGGAGATCGCCAGGCGCACCGAGGCCGATCCCATCATGGTTATTGAGCAGGTGCGGCCCGCTAATCGGCTGGCCGTTGATGAAGGTGCCGTTGGCGCTCCCACTGTCGTGGATCAGGTAACGCGGCCCTTCGCGGACGATCCGGGCGTGGATACGCGAGATATTACTGCGAGAAATAACGATATCGCAGAGGGGCGATCTGCCGATGGTGTGTTCGCGCCCGCTGAGCAGAAACTCGCCGGGGGTGGCATCGTCGCTGAGAGCGATGAGCCGGGCGAAGGAAATCTCGGCGTCCGACATAGGCTGCGCTCCGATGAGTGCGGCTGAGGCCGCTACGACAAAGGCGTGTTTCGCATTGTGAAGGCACAAATCTGGGCGCTATCATAACAGACAACCAACCATGCGATTCGCGCACACCACCCGATGAAAAGCGCCGCTCGCATTGTCACCCGTCCCGCCCACTGCCCGCCCTTCCCCTTATGGTAGCACCTTCCACGCCCGCAGAGATGTGGGTAAAGATATACCCTCTGGGAGAGGCTGGCGGCCTTTGTAAATCGGAGCCGCGACTTCAGTCGCCGGGCGACCGGGCACCTGAGGAACTTTGCAACAGCCCTCGGTGGGTCATGGAGGAAACGCATGGTTCTTGCCTTGAATCCATCATCTTCGCGTGCTACGATATGTCGGGTACTGTGGCGCTGTTCGCGTTTTCCTGCATATCAATGCGGTAAACGCGGTGTTTTTTTGCTCAAAAAGAGCAACGTAGGAAGCAATGCGGCTCATAGTGCCTCTCGTGCGGCATCCGCCGTGCCAAATATACGATCTTCAACGGCCAGCATGGCCTTCCGCATGGTGCCTTTGGTCGCGTGTGTGTACCTTGCTGTGATGCTGGTTCCGTTTTTGTGACCGAGGATGCCCGCGATGATCGTCTCGCTGAAACCCGCATCACTGATCGCGGTAGCAAGGGTGTGCCGTAGCAGGTGGGGAAAGAGCCGTTCGATGTGTGCGGCTTCCCCCAGGTGGCGAACAAACACGTTTAGCTTAGGAAGCTGGCGGATAGGTTCGCCATTCGGAAGACAGACGATCAGCCCGTACTCTTTCCAGTCTGTCCCGTAGAGCTTTCGTTCTGCCTGATGCGCGTTCCACTGCTGGCGGAGGCGTGCCAGCAGACGAGGGCCGAGGGGGATGATGCGCTCACTATCCCCCGTTTTGAGCGTCTGGCCGGGTTCGTAGGTGCCTTCGTCGGTCAAGGCGATCTGCGTGCGTACCCTCAGTTCGCTCTTTTCCCACTCCACATCCCGCCATGTGACTCCTGCGATTTCAGCCCGACGCATCCCGGTGAGCGCAGCAAGCCACACGAAGATGGCGTAGCGATAGTTAGCCCCTAGCGCGGCTTGGTTGTCCGCTGCAGCCAGGAGGTTGCGTACCTGCTCAACTTCGAGCGGATGCCGCTTCGCAGGGCGACTCTTGCGGATCAACAGACGACGCCAATCAACAGGATTTCGGCTCACGCGCTCAGGAATGACCGACTCGTAGGCACCGTGCAGTAGTTGAAGGATTGCCCGTGACACCTGGGGCGAGATGGTCTTGACCAGCCGGTTCGCAAGACCCTGCGCGGTCTCAAATGTCACTGCGTCTATCCTGAGCGCACCGATATGCGCGGTGATATGCTTTGCGCGGTTCGTCGTGTTCTTGCGAGTTGAAGCCGCTTGCTGTCCGCCGAGCGACTTCACATAGCTGTCCATCAACTCCGTGACGGTCTCGACTTTCCGGCTTAGGTCGCGTCCGGCCTCACGTTCAGCGTGCATCTGGCGCAGCAGCTTCTCCGCATCCGCTTTCGTTGCCCCATCACCCGCATACTTTCGCGGTCGTTTGCCGTCAGGGCCAATGGGGAGCTGCGCCCACCAGCGCCCCGAGCCTACAGGCGAGTCGTATACCGTCCCTGCACCATCCCCTCGTTTACTCACAACCGTCCCCCCGTTTCGATGTAGGAGATGATCGAGTTGTAGACAATCCGCCGTGCCTGTCCCGATCCGATACTGCGCAACTTGCCCGCTGCGACAAGGCGCTCGACGTGGCGCACACTGACCGGCTTGTCACCACCAATAATCTCAGCAGCTTTCTCATAGGTGACGAGAAGCTGCACGCTGGTGCGATATACGTCTTGCTCTGCCGTAGCGGTCATTGATCGAGTCTTAGCCATTTCCATCCTTAGTAGTGCGCCCGTGGATCGGCTTGCATACAGAGTACCTTTAGGGTAAAATAGAGGGACTTCACTCCTCTGTCTTCTGCATGCGTCTGTGGTAGCCTGTGCCACGGGCGCTTGTGATTCACCCCCGCACACACGACACAGCCTTGGGCTGCTCGGACACGCCACGGCGCGAACCTTCCTCAGCGAGAAGCCGACGTAGCAACGCTGATGTGCTACGCAAGCCCAGCATGGCGCGTAGTCGCTCGGCCAGATCCCGCTCTGCCTGGGTTGTGCGAAAACGCAGTGCTTCTGACTCTGCTTTCGTTGTGTGTTCGTACATTTCCACGGAATACTCCTGACTCTGGCTGGTTTCTGCGCGGATTACGCTCAGGGTGTATCGTCTTCCATGTACTCCGTGTTCCATATATTATAGTCCTTATGTCCATCGTCTGTCAAACGTTTACCCATCGTTTACCATCCCTGCCAAGTTTGGCAAGATAACAGCCAAATTTGTTATTTGGCTCTCTGACAACGCATCGTGAATATTGACGTAGCGAAAAAATCTTAATAACCCATCGTAAATACGCCAGATTAGCTCGTAAACTCTTGACAATGCATCGTGAATATAGAGGTTTGACAGGCGTATCTGTAGCGCCCCGTCGCCCGCTTATCGCAGCACGCCGTCTGGGAAGTAGGCAATCATGATCGCTGGGATGTGTGCGCAGTTCGCACCGGGATACGCCTCCCCGCCATCCCAACCATTGAAGCGGTTGATTCGATCCATTGGGACGGTCAGCACGTGGAGTATCTGTCCACCACGCTTCACCAGAACGCTGAGGGCATACCAGCGGGAGTCCTGAGAGTCGAAGTAGCTATCCGATCCGTTCAGGTCGATCACATAGGTGCGGTACTCTGGCATAGGTGTCCTCCATTGAATATGTGAATTGATCATAGTCCTGCTGCATCGAGAACCGTTCGTACTTTATCATAGGACGAGCCGCCCGTTGCGCCATCGAACACCCGGCGACATACCTCGGAGCGGCTGAACTTACCAGACTCTAACTTCATCTGGAGGGCGCTGCTAAGAATCGCCACCTGCTCGGAGAGGGTCACTTTGCCTACTACTACTACCGACGATTCTTCCTCCTGAGCAGCCCCTACCGGCTTCTCAGGAGTAGTAGTAGTAGCGGTCGCGTAGGGGCTTATCTGGCGTTCTGACGCGGTAGTAGGGGTTGTAGGGGCTATCCAGGCACGCGACACGTCCAGCGGTCGTTGGGCCATTGTCACGACCAGGGCCGTGTCGAGGGAGTGGGTCTCTTCGTCCCATACCAGGGTCGCCCGTCGCTGGCGATCTAGCCGTATCCACACAAAATGATCGCGGCTTTCGCCCTTGCCCTCTAGCCCTAGCTCCTTCACGAGACCGCTGTAGCTGAGGACAATCAGCCGCACCCGTAGGCTACGACCAAGCCGAGCGATGAGGATGAACGTCTCGTCGGCGGCAGCACACGCATCACGGAGAGCCGGGTAATCGTCGAGAACGACGGTGAGCCACGGGCCGGGGTCGCGCTGGTGCTTGGTGGCAACCAGTCGGCGCTTCACGTCCACCAGCAGGGCGGCAAAGACAGCGGCGGCGGTGGTGAAGCTGCCATCATCATCAATCACCACAGCGGGCAGACCTCCCCACGCATCGCCCGTTTTGGCGGTGATGATCACGATCTGACCAGGGCGTGTGTGAAGTAACCCTGTGACCAGCGTGGTTTTGCCGGTTCCCGTGGGGCCAGCGACGACCAGATGCGGTGCCTGCTCCGGCGTGGCGTTCACACACGTGACCCACCAGTCGGAAGTAGATGAGCGTACAGGCAGTGTCGGCATCGCTGGCGTACCCACCTGCTCCTCATCGTCCATATCCTCAATAAACCAGCCAAAATGGTCGGCCACACGCCCAAACAGCCAGAACGCACCCATCACCACGATTGTGAGGGCGATTAAGGTCAGGAACAGCATTGCGACGAATGCGTTTGCGGCTTCTTGGGGTGTGGCCGTCATAAGGTCAGTCCTCGAACAATACGCGCTCAGGGATTTCGTCTGCACCAACCGCCAGGAGTACCGTGCCAGCCCCAATCGCCCACCAGGGGTTTGTCCAGGGCTGCACATCGAACCAGAGACCCGCCCCCAGAAAGATGAGCGGCAGAAAGCCCGCTGCGGTGGTGCCACTGGACACCGCCAACGCCCCGATGTGCTGGAGGCTCAGGCGACGGTCAGAGCTTGTCACCTGGAGCCAGCTTACAATGAGTTGAAGCACCAGGGCAAGGGCGGCACCGAGCAGGTTAGGCGTCTGACTGGCCCACGCCGGCCAGCCCCCACCACCCCACAGCACCGCACCGCTGGC
Source organism: uncultured Oscillochloris sp. (assembly GCA_903920315.1). Lineage (GTDB taxonomy): Bacteria > Chloroflexota > Chloroflexia > Chloroflexales > Chloroflexaceae > Oscillochloris. Next base: position 3,073 of record CAIXLU010000238.1, on the reverse strand, counting down.
AGAGAGCAACCACAAGAGCGCCGCACCTGCCCGCTGCGTCCCCGTGCGGTGCCGGGTGAACGACGAACGCCGAAAGATAGCCGTGCTGTCTTTCTTCTTGGAGGCAGGGGCTGCCTGGGCCTGCTCCATCCGCTTGCGAAACTGCACTCGCTCATGATCGAGTTGAGCTTGGGTTTGGGCGTTATCGCTCATTGTCGCGATCCTCCTTCGCATCGTGGCGGATAATCTCCGCGACGACCAAACCCGCACAAAGACCGATGATTGCCACCATCGGCAGGGTCGGCCACGCCGCATCCGTGGACGATATGAAGTAAGCGGCTGCCAGACCGCCAGACGGACACATTATCGTCATCATGTGGAGTGTTTTCGGATTGCGTGGGAGTGGGGGTAGACCACCCCGCACGGCCATCACGACCGCCGTAACGACAACGTACAGCCCTGCGGCCAGCAGGTTCATAGGCATTAGGTTCATCGGTCGCTCCTTTCGTGTGTGTCCACACGACGTGAGACTCATCAGATTTGGTGTGCTACCATGTGGCGCGGGTTCGGGAAGCTGTGAACTTTCCTGATCCGTTGCCCTCCGCCCTCCAGCCGGTGTTTCCCTTAAGCGAGGGCCGGTTGGAGGGCGCGCCGATCTTCGGGGTTCTCGCTACTGGCCTGCTTCCGCTGCTGCGCGAGTCCGGCGCGAATCAGGAACACCAGCGTGGCGTTGATGCTAGATTTTGGTCTGCGCCCGTTGCCCTTGGAGAACTCCACCACCTTTGCGTGGAGTTCCTTGGGGATGCGAAGCGCCACCCGCGCATCGTCCGACTCCGTTTCAGCCATAACACATTCCTTATCGCTGTGATAAAACCTAACCCTGGACAAGTACCTGATCAGCATCATTCTTAAAAAACCGCTTCCAGTTTCTCGCTGTCAGTCATACCTCCTTTGAAAAATATCACGGTGATATTATATCACATCGAAGTGATATTGTAAAAATATCACCGTGGTATGTTTTTTCGCCTACTGAGAAGCTCTTACGGTTCGGGCAAGGGCGTCTCAGGCAGATGTCCACACCCTTCTTGTTAAGTTGTGTGTGGGGTAGTTGGTCGCTTCGGATTGCGGGTCGTCGTTTGGATACGAACTGCTCTTTTTGAAACCCGATCAGCACCAAAACAAGGGTGTCACATTTCATCGTGCCTTTACCGCACTAGGACGCCAAAAAGCACCCCTCGAACAGGAGTGCTTCTTGATACACTTTACACCACGGTGAAGCGACCTTTGGGAGCAGCAGGGCTTCTCAGGAGAGAGGCAGACCATCAGGCAGTAACAGCCGTGCAAGTCGCGCCTCCGCATCAGGACGCGCTACAAGGGCATCGTCGCGGTTCCGCATCCAGGTCGCAAAAAGCACTTCGACCTTAGCAAGTTCCCGCAGTGCGGTGGCGTGTCGGGACTCAATATCCAACAGTTCACGTTTCACATCATCAATGCCGCGAAGTGCTGCCGCAATCCGCTCTTTCGCTGCCTGGACGCGGTGTTCGGCTGCTCGGTGCGCCAAGTCGTGTTCCGTTGCCGTTGCGCTCAGGGCTTCCAGATTTAGGCAGTGGGCGAGACGGCCAGCGGCGTCAGCGGGAATGGACTTTCGTGCGGCGGCTTCGGCTGCGCGGAGCGCGTCTAGCCGAAGGTAGTAGGTGGCCTGTACATCGGCCTGTGCTGCGGCAAGCTCGGCCCTGGCAGCGGCCAAGGGGGTTGTGTATGTCTCTGTAGATTGCATGTGTATCCTTGTGTGGGTTGTGTTCTCACAACAATGGGTTGTGTGTCGCCTTGTGTCTAAATCAAGTAGAAAGCTGGCCCATCGTCGCTGGGCGGTGCGGCTGTGGCTTCCTCAGCCGCCAGCGCGTCCTGGTGGACGATGTAGGCTGCCAGTTGCTCGTTCGTCCAGTGGTCGTTTACCTCGCCCGTAGGGTAGGCCGGCGCGTTGGCGATCATCTCGCTCACCTGAGCCTTGCTTGGGCGAACGCGAACACGCCGATTCTCGCGTTTGCGTTCCGTGGCATCTCGCCTCGTGAGTTGAAATGCCAGAAGTTTGTCTGCGGAGTCTTGGCTGAGTGCGCCGATGAATTTCAGCCGCTCATCTTCGGGTATCGTCTGCCAGACTTTGAACAGGCCACGAGCATCCATCGGGTCGTGAACGTGGGCCATAGAACTTTTTCTCCCTGAGAAGCCTCATCTGCGCGATGGGAAAGCGGAATCTCATTACGTGATACACACGTAGCCTATCATTCCTTTACATTATGTCAACTAGAAATTTTGTATCATACCCCCACCCTCGGTTTTAGGGATAGGGGCGTACCTCGTGCGCCTCTCATCGTGTCGATCATGACTGCGCCCTATGCGCCGATCCGCTGTGGTATACTTTCGCGCAGCAATACAATGCTTGCCCTTGGTCGGCAAGCTCTGATGTGGGCGGGTGTCAATCCATTGATTGTGTGCGCTGCTCACGTAGCACCTTGATCGGCCCCAGGCAAGGTGTGAAGAGGTAGCCCAAGGGTGTCTGAATATGTCTGCTTCCCAGCTCTCACTGCCGCTGCCGCCCCACCGCAATCAGCAACTCTTCTCCGACTACTACCTGAACACGATTCTCCGGCAGCGTGAGGATTGGCAGCATCTGGCTGCGCAATCTGCGCAGGCGATGACGGCGATTCAGGCGATCTATGCAGCCTACACCCCCAGCAGTAAAGAAAAAGAGGCGCAGACGGAAGAACGGTGGATTAGGCCGGTGCTGAAGGCGCTTGGCCATATCTTCGAGGTTCAAGCGGCGCTCACATCGCCTGATGGTACCAAGATACCGGATTATGTTTTCTACCGCGATCGGGATGCGCTCAACGCAAATAAAGGTAAGACCCTCACCGATGCGCTGCCGACGCAGGGGATGATCGCTATCGGCGATGCCAAATACTGGGATCGCCCTCTGGATGTGACCATAATAAAGGATAAGAACAAAGACATCTTTAACAACAAGAATCCGTCCTATCAGATTGCCTTCTACATTCAACATAGCGGGGCCGAGTGGGGGATTCTGACCAATGGG
>CAIXLU010000237.1 GCA_903920315.1 uncultured Oscillochloris sp. | reverse complement strand
TTTGTATGCGGGTAATCGTGCCATCTTGCCTGCGTGTATGTGAAGAGGCAGACACGACTACCTGCCCTCGTCGGCTTCCTTGCCGACCTCGCCGACTGTTCGTTTCGCCTCGCTCCATCAGGTGGGTTCGGGGCAGACTCGGTCATCCAGAGGTTTGCATCGCGACTCGCCTGTCATGCACCGTTTCATGGTCTTCTGTTTGGTCGGATTGAAGAGTGTCGCTGAAGAAGGCCATGCTGCTGCGGGATGCTCTCCATAACGGGTATACTGAAGAGGATAAGGAGGTACACGCATGACCGCAACGAATGCGACAATTACCATTACGGGACAGGGTGGTCGCCCCCTTCGGCCTCTGATCGAGGCGGCGATTCAGCGCGAGATTGAACTGCTGGGGATCGGTGTGCGGCGTGGCGAGCAGCGAGTCGCTGCCTTCGAGCAGCAGCATGGCCTGACCTCGGACGAGTTTCTCCGCCGCGTTCAGAACGATGAACTGGTCGAGACGCTTGATACTATCGAGTGGATCGGTGAGTTGCAGATGCTCGATCGCCTCCGTGACAAGGCGACCACGCTCCGGGGGCTCCATATTGCGGATTGATGACTACTTCACGCAGATCAAGGCGACCATCGCAGCGGCGGTGATCGTACACACCAGTGTCGTCGCCTACGATATTCGCGGCCCGTTCGAGGGCTACATTCGCGGTGAGCTTGCCTTACTTGATGGTTCGACATTGCACATCCGTGAGTACGTGGATGTCGAGATGATGAGTGAGCGGCTCACGTATGCGTACCATTACGCCGACGTAACCGGCACGCTCGTCTTTCGCTATGACAACACCGACCATCACCGGCGGCTCAATCTGCCCACCCACCCTCACCACAAACATGACGGCGCGGAGGATCGGGTCGTGGCCTCGCCTGCCCCCGACCTTACCGCCGTACTTGCCGAGATTGAGGCGTTGATTCGCCTCCCCTAAGCGGTTGGCCCTTTCTCCGCTGATTCCGGTGTGGGGAGGGGCGCAGTTGACTCTGTCACACGCCGTGTGGGGGCATGCGGCGGTGTATCCGCGCGTGTGTACTTATAGTACGTATTGCGCGAGATCCCGACAATCTCACAAATTTCGCGGATACTGTATCCCGCATCCTTCTTCGAGGGTGTCACCCGACCGACAGGCGCTCAACGCTGCGGCCAGCCCCGGACGATCCACGCGGGTGCCACTCACCGTGTCGCTCAACAGGCGCTCGCACCCTGCGGCCTGGAGCGCATCATGCGGGAGATGCAGGTTCTGGTCACTTGTCGAAACGTGGGCATAGCCGATCCGCATGGTCTGGTCTCCTCCCCATGCCATCGTTGGGCATGGAATCCCACGAAACCCATCTGCGATGTCTTTGGCTGGTACGTAGATATCATAGACCAGTTCTATGGTACGCTATCCTGGCGCGATAGGCTCCGTAAGAAGGTATGACCGAGTATCAGCGACGATACCAGAGAAACGGTCGTTTTTCTGAACACCATAGGGCAGGGACTCGCGCCTCGCTCTCACATCGGCAGAAGTACGTGGGGTGTGGTAAGGATTCACGACAAACGGGCCATATCGAACATAGGTACGTTTTTTCACAACGTGGCGCATGCGGTCATCGCGAATCGCGCCTGAACGGGAAGCCGGACACGGGCAATAGAATGCCCCTTCTGAAGTTGAGTGATAGCTCATCCCGCGTACGGTTGCACGAGTGCATCGGTACGCCATCGACGCCTTGACGCCCCGCCTGTCCTTGATACAATCAGGCCACTAAACTCATACCAGAACGATTGCGAGGGCGTATGCCACGTGATTCGGCCATCCCCAACGACTTCGTGGCGACCTCCCTTTGTCGGGTGAGGGTCTCATAGGAGTACGGCATGGCCCGCCAACTCAACCAACTTTCCGCTCCTCAGGATGCCTTCGCCGCTCGCATCCGCACGAAGGTACACGATCGCCGCACACAGGCGCAAGAGCATACCGAAGATATTCCGTTGCTGGGCTGGCTGCTGAAGCCGCTGGCGGGCCTCGCTTTCAACGCCCGCGAGGGTCGGAATAGACGCCAGGGAGAGCATGGCGAGGAGGGAGTACCCACCGAGGGTATCGGTGGATACAGGAGACACGCCGAGCAATCTCCGCCTTTTGACCCACCTACTTTGTCCCCTGCTGCCAACTATACACTGGCGGGCACTGGCGTGTGGCGAAGTCGAACGTGAGCGGCGTGGGTACCTGGAAGCGAGCGACCTCTTCATCCGTGAGCCCCCGACCCACCCGACACGCCGCCGCCCAGCGCAGGTCTTCGCTACGAACGAGGTACTGCCGCGCCGTGCCATCCCATGATGCGGTGAGGATGCGCTGGCCGTCCGGGCTAAACACTGCGGTATAGACATAGGACGTATGGCCTTTAAGCGTGGCGAGGATCTGACCCGTAGCGTCCCATAACCACGCTGTGTTGTCTGCTGATGCGGTAAGGATGCGCTGGCCGTCCGGACTGAACTCTACACTATTGACCGTGGACGTGTGACCGGTGAGTATCGTGAGAAACTGGCCAGTAGCAGCATCCCATAACCGCGCCGTGTTGTCGCCAGAAGCGGTGAGGATACGCTGGCCGTCCGGGCTGAACACCGCGCTATAGACTACGTTTGTGTGGCCTTTGAGTATCGTGAGAGGCTTGCCGGTCGTGTCCCACAGCCGCGCCATGCCATCGTCTGAGGCGGTGAGGATACGCTGGCCGTCCGGGCTGAATACCGCGCTCCAGACCCGTGCCGTATGTCCGATGAGTGTGGCAAGGGGC
>CAIXLU010000236.1 GCA_903920315.1 uncultured Oscillochloris sp. | reverse complement strand
CGACCGGGCCAATGCTTCGCCCCTACCGGGTACGGGGTACGGGGGCATAATGATCTCGGATACCGCCAAACACATCCTCGCCCACGCGATGCCCGGCACCCGCCTGGGCGGGGCGGCATCGCTGGGCCAGCGCACACTGCTGCTCGCCCTGGATGGGCAGCGACGGGTGGTGCTGCGCCTGGGTGCCGATGCCGACGCCTGGGCGGGCGATCCGTTGGCGGCTGAGGCGGCGGCGCTGACGGCCCTGCGCGCTGAGATTGACCTGCCTCTGCCTGAGATGTTGGCCTATGACGATGGCAGCGGCATCGGTACGCCCTACCTGCTCTGCTCGCACCTGGAGGGCGTGCCGCTACCCGATGCCCTGGCCGAGATTGATGAGGACGGGCGCTACGGGCTTGGCCGCGAGCTTGGCGCGATGATGGCCCGCGTTCACAGCTACTTGGCCGCCAGTTACGGCCCTCTGAACCCGGCGGCACCGCCAAACTCGCGCTGCGTCCCGCTACAACCCGGCGCACAGCCCGAGTCGCGCAGCGATGATCGGGAGTACCTGACCGCACGCGTCGAGCAGGGCATCGCCGCCGCCCTGGCGGCGGGAAATCTCGACGGTACAACAGCCGACGAGCTGCGCGGCTGGCTGGACGCAAACCTGGCCGGGAGCGGCCAATCGGCCAGCCTGGTTCACGGCGACCTGCGCCCGGAGCGGGTGCTGCTACGGCGTCGCGAGGGTGGCTGGCGCGTCGCCGGACTCGTTGGCTGGGGCTACGCCCAGGGCTGGCGTCCCGCCTGGGATCACGCCGCCCTGATGGAACACTTCACTGGCCCCGACTACTTCGGCCTGCGTGTTGGCTACGGCAACGCCTACGATGAAACCACCGAGCGCCGCTACGACCAACTGCGCGAGTTCGCCCTGCTGCCCTTTCGCCTGGCCCTCTTTCTGGAGACAGGCCGCGCCGATTTGGCCGTAGGGCTGATCGGACAAGGAGAAGCGTTATGAGCACTGCTGTCCACCTGCTCACCGCCGAGGAGTTCTTCGCCCTGCCCGGCTCACGCCACCAGGAGCTTATCTATGGGGAGGTCATTGACGTTATGCCACCTGGAGGATCTCATGGAATTGTTGCCGCGCTGATCACCGCCCTATTGATCCAGTGGAGTCGGAGAGAATCAGCAGGGCGTGTTGGTGTCGAGTCCGGCTTCACCCTCAAGCGCGATCCCGATCTCGTGCGCGGCCCCGATGTCTACTATGTGAGAGCAGATCGAATCCCCGAGGGCGGAATACCTGAGGGCTTCTGGAACATCGCCCCCGACCTCGCTATCGAGGTCGTCTCGCCGAACGATACGGCTGGCGAGGTGCGCGCAAAGGTGCGCGAGTACCTCGCCGCCGGCAGCGCAGCGGTCTGGGTGATCTACCCGAGCACCCGCGAGGTGATCGCCCATACGCCCGACGGACTGGCCCACACCTACGGCCCTGGCTCTACCCTGGAAATGCCCGACCTGCTGCCGGGGTTTAATCTGGTGATTAATGAGGTGTTTGGGTAACACCCTTCTTTTTAGAAAGTTACATCGTCAATGGACAACTACGAGCCACATATCTACGAACTCTCGCAGCCCGGAAAGCACGGCACCAACCTGCCACGCCTCGATGTACCAGAGAGCGAACTTCCCACCGACCTGCTGCGTCAGGACGGCATGAACGACTTCCCCGAGCTGACTGAGCCGGAGGTGATTCGCCACTATACGCGAATTAGCCAGCGAAATGCCAGCCCAGATACATGTTTTTATCCATTAGGAAGCTGCACTGTTAAGTACAACTCGCGGCTCAACGAGGAGGTTGCGCGCTACGCGGGCTTCGCGGCGGCGCACCCGCTCCAGGATGCGGTGGACTCGCAGGGCGCGCTGCGGCTGATCTACGAACTCCAGGGCTACCTCGGTGAGATTGCCGGGTTCTCGGATGTGAGCCTCCAGCCTGCTGCCGGTGCCCACGGCGAGTTCGCCGGTATCCTGGCCTTCCGGGCCTACCACCTGGATCGCAACGATCACGACCGGATTGAGGTGCTGGTGCCGACGGCGGCCCACGGCACCAACCCGGCCACGGCGGCCATGACCGGCCTGAAGGTAATCGAGGTCAAGGGCCACGCCTGCGGCGGCGTCGATCTGGACGACCTGCGGACCAAGGTTTCGCCGCGTACCGCCGGGATGATGTTGACCAACCCCAACACCCTGGGTCTCTTCGAGAACCAGATCCTTGAGGTCTGCCAGATCGTCCACGCAGCGGGCGGGCTGATGTATGGCGACGGAGCCAACTTCAACGCCATTCTGGGCATCGCTAAACCGGGCGAACTGGGTTTCGATTTCATGCACTACAACCTGCACAAGACCTTCAGCACGCCCCACGGCGGCGGTGGCCCCGGCAGCGGTGCGGTTGGCTGCACAGAGGCACTAGCCCCCTTCTTGCCCGGCCCGCGTGTGCGCTTAGCCGCCGATGGCACCTACGAACTATTCACCCCCGCAAAGAGCATCGGGCGCATGAAGTCCTTCCACGGCAACTTCGGCATGCTCGTGCGGGCCTGGACCTACATCCGCACCCTTGGCGAAGAGGGTCTGCGTGAGGTGAGCGAGATCGCCGTGCTGAATGCCAATTACGTGCGCGTGCGGCTGAAGGATATCTACCCGCAGGCGGTGGAGCGCATCTGTATGCACGAATCGGTGCTAAAGGGCCAGATCGTCGGGGCGCCCAAGGACATTCGCACCCTGGACATCGCCAAACGCCTGATAGATTACGGGTTCCACCCGCCAACGATCTACTTCCCGCTGATCGTGGCCGAGGCGCTGATGATTGAACCCACCGAAACCGAGGGCAAACGCACGCTAGACTCCTTCATCGAGGCGATGCGCCAGATCGCCCGCGAGGCGGTGGAGACGCCCGAGTTGCTGCACGCAGCCCCAACCACGGCCTCGGTGCGGCGGCTCGACGAGGTACGCGCTGCCCGTCAGCCCATTCTGCGCTATGATCGCGAGGCGATTGCGCGGGTACGCGCCGAGTAGAGAAAACGCACGCGGGCCGGTCGCAATGCGACCGGCCCGCGTGATTCGCTCCCACAACTAGGCATCAGGGTTGAGCAAAAAGTTCATCGTATCGGCGAGGACGGCGGCCTGCACCGGCTCCTCAACGATAGCAATTGTCCAGTCGCTGGCGTAGGGCACCGACTGAAGGTGGATCATCGGCAGGGCACTGGCAATCACAATCGGAATATTCGCCGTAGCATCGTCGGCACGCAGCCGCTCGATTACCTGCTCTTCAGGCGTCTCAAGGGCAGGCAGGGCAATCACAAACAAGTTCGGCATCTCGGCAGGGAGGCTCTCTGGCGTAGCCGTCGTCATCGTGACCGAGTCCATCGGCAGCAGCGCCGCCAGCCGCGCCCGGGTGTCCGCATCGCTGGCCACCACCACAACAGATGTAGGCATGGACTACCCCTTCCTAAGATCGCTCTCTCCCGGCGCATTGTAGCATACCGATGCCCGTCGTACTACCGAACATCAGGAATCCGACGAGGGTGCGCCCATTACGTTAAAGCCTCCATCCACGTACAAGACCTCCCCGGTGATACTGCTGGCGAGGTCGGAGCAGAGGTAGAGGGCGGTGTTGCCCACATCCTCAATCGTGACATTGCGGCGCATGGGGGAGACCTCAGCGAAGGCGCGGTGGAGGCTGCGAAAGCCCGTAATGCCGCTGGCGGCCAGGGTGCGGATCGGCCCCGCGCTGATCGCGTTGATGCGAATGCCACGCGGGCCGAGGTCGGCTGCCAAATAGTAGACACTGGCCTCCAGCGCGGCCTTGGCCACACCCATCACGTTATAGTTCGGCATCACCTTGCGGGCACCGTGGTAGGAGAGCGTAAGGATAGATGCACCAGGGGCGAGCAGATCTTCCGCCGCCTTCACCAGCGCGGTGAGCGAGTAGGCACTTACCTCCAGGGCCAGCAGGAATCCGGCGCGGGTGGTGCGCAAGTACGGCCCGTTCAGTTCGTCCTTATTTGCGTAGGCAACAGCGTGGATAAGGAAATCAATCTGGCCGAAAGTGGCGCGGGCGCGATCCATCAGGGCGGCGATCTGCTCATCGTTGTTCACATCACAGGGCTCGATCAGGGTTGCCCCCAGGCTCTCGGCCAGCGGGCGCACCCGCCGCTCCAAGGTCTCACCCACATAGGTATAGCCAATCTCGGCACCCTCGCGGTGCAGCGCCTGCGCGATGCCCCACGCGATCGAGTGATCATTGGCTAACCCCAGGATCAGCCCCTTCTTACCTTCCATCAGGCCCATCGCCGCTACTCCTTTATCCTTAACTGCGCCCACCGCACGTGGCGAAAGCTGTGGCGTATCTTACCACAACGCAGGATGACCGATTACCCTTGTAGACAAGGTTCTCGGATACTTTACAGTTCAGTCCAGAATGTAGCATCCTGATGCGCTCGGCCTAAAACCTGAAACCTCACACCTGAAACCTTGTCTTAGCTCCAGAAGGCATCATATGCGAATTCTTATCCTCTCCCCTTACCCGCTCCACCCTGCGCGGGGTGGCGGTTCCCTGCGAACCTCCAACCTGCTGGCGGGGTTGTCTAGGTGCCACCATCTGACATGCCTGAGCTTTGTGCCAGATGCGGCAGCAGCGACAGCAATGGCACCGCTGCGCGAGATATGTGATCTAGCGACGGTGATGGGGCCACCGACACGCTCTCTCCTACGCCGGACGGGGACGACGCTAACGAGCATTCTGCCCGATATGGTGCTGCGTAGTGCGGCCCTGTCGTATCGCGCTGCCCTCAGCCGTATGCTGGCTGCTGAGCAGTTTGATGTTATCCACGCCGCCAGCCTAGACATGGCTGGTTACGCGCTGATGGCCCGTGAGTTCGGTTCGTCGCTGATCGTCCTCGACGAGTTTAACGCCGAGTACTTGGTACAGCGCCGCGCTGCGCTCAACAATCTGCGCTGGGGAATCCGCACTCGTCGGCCAAGCGCCCTGATCTCGGCGATCTCCTCGCTGATCCAGTGGCGCAAATTGGTTGCCTACGAGTCTCACGCACTACGCGAGTTTGACCGGGTGCTGGTTGTGTCCGAGCACGATCGCGTATCCCTGGCTCGTCTGTGGCCCCGCGCTGACCTGCGGGTGGTGCCAAACGGCGTGGATACCGCCCGCTTCGCCCCTGGTGTGGCACCTGTTGGTGGCCCCGCCGACCTGCTGTTCACCGCAACGCTCGATTATCGTCCAAACGTTGACGCGCTGATCTGGTTTGTGGCAGACGTGCTGCCGCGCATCCGCGCCCGTCGGCCCGATGCCCGCTTTGTGGTGGTGGGAAGAGCGGCAACGACAGCAGTGCGTGGCCTGCATAATGGAGAGTCGGTGGTTGTGGTGGGCGAGGTGGAGGATGTGCGGCCCTACATCGCGGGGGCGGCGGCCTACGTGATCCCGATGCGGTTTGGCGGCGGATCACGCCTGAAGTTGCTGGAGGCATTATCGCTCGCCGCACCGGTGGTTTCTACTCCGATGGGAGCGGAGGGGGTGGAAGGACTGCGCGACGGCGAACACCTCTTGCTGGGCGCGAGTCCCGCCGCCTTCGCCGCCGCTGTCCTACGCCTGCTCAACGACCCGGCCCTCGGCAAGCGGCTTGGGCTGGCTGGCCGTGCCCAGATCGTTGCCCGCTACGACTGGCGGGCGATCATGGTGCAGCTTGAGGATGCCTATCACACATTGCCGGGATCGAATTGAGCCGCGTTCTGGCCTACGTGGGTGAGGGACTCGCCCCCGTCAACGGTGAGGATCTGGCCGGTGACAAACGGGCTGTCAAGAAGGTAGAGGATAGCCCTGGTCACATCGTCGCTGGCACCCTGGCGTTGGAGTGGGATCCCGCTGACGCGCCAGGCAATATACGCCGCGCTGCGCGTGCTGGCGGGCAGCACCACGCCGGGAGCAATTCCGTTCACCTGCACGCCGGGGGCGAACTCGATGGCGGCCATGCGCGTAAACTCGACCAGCCCCTTCTTCGCCAAAAGATAGGCGGCGTACTGAAACTGGTTGAAGGCAACCTTATTGTCAATGATATTGATCACGTGCCCCCGGCCCACCTGCTGAGCAAACGCCTGAGTCAGAAAAAACGGTGCCCGCAGATTCACCGCCAGTTGCTGGTCGAAGATCTCCGCTGTTGTCGTGCCAATCGTAGCCTGAGTATAGGCCGAGGCACTGTTGATCAGCACGCACAGATTGGGCAGCGCAACGAGCGCCTGCTCCATGAGGCCGGGAATACCGGCGACATCGGTGAGATCGTGCGGGACGGTGTGGCAGTCCACACCGAGGGCGCGAATCGCCTCAGCCGTCTCGGCGGCGGCCAGCGCCGAATGACCGTAGTGCAAGAGAATATCGTACCCGGCACGGGCCAGGGCCAGGGTGATCGCACGCCCCAGCCTGACGGCACCGCCCGTCACGAGAGCAGCCGGACGTACCGCAACGGGCAGTTCGTGCGAATCCACGGTCACTCCTATACGGCAGAAAAGACCACAAGATGCCCATCGGTGAGCGTGATCGTAAGTGGAGCCGCGCCAAAGGCGATACCGTCAAGCTCCAGCGCGAGACCGGGCGGCAACAGCGGGATCTCCGCTGTCGTCGCCACCCCAACATAGCAGAGCAACTCAAGCAGCATAGGCCGCATATACGGCTCGTGCGGCAGCAGATGCGCCGGGACGACCGACACATCATCGTCGAGCCAGAACAGAAGATCGAGATCGGCGGTACGGCTCGTGAGCTTGCTGGACAGAGCGGTACGGTCGCGACCAAGGCGCGTCTCCGTCGCATTGAAGGATGTTTTCAGATCATGCGGCGCGAGGTTGCTCAAGAAGCAGACCGCCACATTCAGAAATGATGATCCATCCACCCCGACGGGAGCTGTCTCAACAACCCGGCTCACGTGGAGTGTCGGCGCGAGTTGGAGCAAAGCCCGCAGCATCAACGGCACGTGCAAACGAGGCGCAATATTACTGCCAAGGCCAATGAAGTAGCGCATGGGCGATTCTACGAGCGACCGTGGCCGATATGGTGCATAAATTCAGCTCGCGTCTTCGGGTCGTCGCGGAAGACACCGCGCATCGCCGAGGTGATCATCTGGGCATTGGCCTTCTTCACGCCGCGCATCACCGAACACATATGCACACCCTCAGCTACCACAGCCACCCCAACAGGATCCAGCGTCTGATTAATAAAGTCGGCGATCTGAACCGTCATCCGCTCCTGAACCTGGAGTCGGCGGGCGAACATCTCAACGATACGGGGAATCTTGCTCAGTCCGACTACCCTTCCGTTTGGGATATAGGCCACATGAACCTCACCCATAAACGGGAGCATATGGTGTTCGCACAGGCTATAGAAATCAATATGCTTGACCACCACCATCTCATCGTAGTCAACATTAAAGATCGCGCCGTTGATCAGAGCCTCCGGGTTGATATGATAGCCAGCGGTGAGTTCGGCATACATTTTCGCCACCCGTGCGGGCGTCTTGATCAGCCCTTCGCGATCAGGCTGCTCGCCAATCGCACCGAGGATGGCGAGAACCGCGTGCTGAATCTGCGGTGAGATGCTGAAGGCCATATCTTCAAGCTTACCCTGCCCAGGAGTGATCGGGAGAGGATCGTCCGCCGACGCTCTATCGGAAAAGTTGTGATTGTCGTCGTTGGCGTTCAATTCGTCGAAGGTCATAGCTCTCCCCTTGTTGTACGAGTGGGTGATGTTAGCGCATGCAACATCTCTACACCCGCACGGTCAGGCGATTGTAGCACGCGCACATCAACCGCGCTGAAGAACTGGCGAGTAACTTTGACGCAGATCTCGTGCAGCAGCACCGGATTTGCTGACAAGATACAACCGTGATAGGCTTATTTTTACCGCTATACCCGTTGCGCTACGGCGACGAGGCTTTCGCAGAGATCATCGCTATGTCAGCATTCACCTACTCTCGTCACGCTCAGGAAGAAATGGCGCGGCGCGGCATTCCACAATCACTTGTCGATTCGGTACTTCGCGCCCCTCAGCAGATCGTACGAGAGCAGAACGGGCGGGTCGCCTATCAGTCCCACGTTGACTTCGGCGAAGGACAGATTTTTTTGCTACGCGCTATTGTCGTTGATACGGTTGATCCCGCCATGGTCGTCACGGTCTACCGTACGAGCAAGATCAACAAATATTGGAGAGGTACGCCATGAAAGTGACTTACGATGCTGATGTTGACATCCTACGACTTATCTTCAGTACGACGCTGATCGCGGAGAGCGATGAAGCCAAACCCGGCGTCATCCTGGACTATGATAGGGATGGCAACATAGTCGGGATGGAGATTCTTGACGCCTCGACCCGCACCGAGAATCCTTTCGCCGTCGAGTATTCAGTCGTCGGGAACGCTGCAGAGAACCGAGAACCAGGAAAGATACGTCGCTCAGTATGATTGGCCGTTGGTCGCTTCAGAAGACTCAGGTCAAGCTCACATCGCGCACCATAGCGATCTCATCGCAATAATCCTGCTTAAAACAGGTCGTGCAATCCTGCCAAATCTTATGCGGCAGGTGTAGCTTAGGCACCTCGCGGAAGCCAAGGCGGCTGAAGAATCCCATCTGGAGAGTGAGAGTGTAGAGGATGGAGATGCCAAGCTGGCGGGCCTCGTCAAAGAGCGGCTCAACCAACCGTCGGCCCAGCCCAATGCCCTGAAAGTCCGGGTGAACGGCGACGCTCACCACCTCTGCTATATTGGCCCAGGTGATATGAAGTGCGGCGCAGCCCACCACCTCGCCGTCGGCCTCGGCCACATCAATTGATCGCACCCGGTTATACAGCTGGTCCATCGTCTTGGGCAGCATATCGCCCCGCGCCGCGTAATAGTTAATAATCTCGTAAATTCGGGGTACGTCGCCCACGCAGGCACGGCGCACGTTTACGATGGCGTCGGGACGGGCGTGGAGTCGCGGTAGCGTAACGGGTGGATTATAGAGTAGCGCGGACTGTGGCATAGGCATGGCCTTTCGGCGTTCCTCCTACTGAGGTGCAGCAATGCGACACTGCTGCGCCCTCACATTACTGACTAACTAGCTATCAAGCAGATCGCGCCAGCGAGCGCACTGCTCGGCCACCCGCTGCGGGGCGGTTCCGCCCAGGCTCTCTTTGCGGGCGACGCTGCGATTGAAGTCGAAGATCGCGTAGACGCTCTCGTCAAAGTCAGGCT
>CAIXLU010000235.1 GCA_903920315.1 uncultured Oscillochloris sp. | reverse complement strand
GGCGGGCGTCGGGTAGGGGCGCGTCGCGACGCGCCCCCACGATCCATCTTCATCGGGTGTTGTGCGGCGGAGCCCCACAACACCCGATGAAGATGGATCGTGGGGGCGCGTCGCGACGCGCCCCTACCCGACGCCCGCCTATTTTCATGTCAAGCGAAGACTAAATAAAACCCTTGCCGGCGCTCTTGGTGATCCGTACATCCAGGCTACCGGCAAAGACCGTGAGGCTCTCGGCATCGAGAGCCTCAAGTGCGTTGAGCTCATCAGGGGTGAGATCGTAGTCTTTGCACGCCTCGTGGGCGTTGTCAATCAACTGCTGACGAAATGCGGCATCAGTGACGGCGCGGCCAATGATCTGCTGGACAGCTTCCTGCGACATACTGACTCCTTCGTTGTTCATAACCTCACGATGTGCTGTAGCTCACCGTGGGCACCGATCCGTTGGAATATTTCGGTTGCCTGCCTAAGATACGTATCTGCCGCCGCTTGGTTTCGTGCCGCCAGATACGCCCCGTAACGTGCGCAGGTGCAGGCATACTCAAAGTCGCTGCGGATCTCGCGGAACACCGCCTCGGCGGCGATAAAGTCTGCATCGGCAGACTCGCCCCGCTGCGCTGCAATCTGGCCAGACAGACGACGGGCCACACCGTAGTCGAGACGGCTGCCGATCTGATCGGCCAGTTCGGCTGCCCGCGCCGCGTAGGCGGCGGCATCCACCAGTCTGTCGGCGGCAGCGGGGTTTGCCAGGGCAAGAGCCAGATCCGCTTCAGCCATCGCACAGAGCGCCTCGACTCGCAGTTGCGGTACGGCGATGCGCTCGGCAATGACCTCGGACTGACGGGCAAGAGCGAAGGCTTCCTCGGCCTGGCCCAGCGCCGTATGGACTTCGGCGAGCATGGCAAGAGTGTTGCCCTCCTCGTAACTGCCGCCCAGCTCGCGGTGGATGGAGAGAGCCTCTACATACGAGTCGCGGGCGCGCACATAGTCGCCGCGATTGTACGCAATCACGCCGAGGGTGTCGTGAACCTTGGCGATCCCGTCGCGATCTCCCATTTCGATGCAAAGAGCGTGGGCGTCGTGACAGGCATGCTCGGCCTGATCGTAGCGATCAAGCCGGAAGTAGGCGTAGGCGGCGTTGAGTTGCACACTACTGAGGACGTATTTCGCCTGCACCTTGGAAGCCAGTGCCTCGGCCTGCGCATAGTGAGATACCGCCCGCTCGTAATCGCTCTGGAGCTGGGCAAGGTACCCAAGGTTGTTGTGCAGTTTGCTACAGCCAAAGAGATCGTCAATCTCCTCCTGGGCGGCCAGGGCGTTCTCGAAGTGGAAGCGGGCCTGCTCGTACTGACCGCGCATGGCGTGGATCGTCCCGATCTGCTGCTGAAGATCGGCCTCGATCCGCTCATCCTCGGCGCTGCGCCGATCATTGCGCAGCTTCGCCAGGCCCGTCTGACAAATCTCCAGGGCGCGATCATACTCGCCCATACGAACCAGCACCAGCCCCATATCGGCGTAGATCGCCGAGAGCAGCAGCGGCGGCACGTCGTTAATCCCAATCTCGCAGATCGCCTCAGCCTGACGCAGCTTCTCCAGCGCATCCGCGTAACACCCCTGTTTCTCCAGCGCATCTCCCCACGAGCGCAGCACCTCGGCGGCAACGGCGGGAGGCAAGGGAGGGGCAGGAGGCAGGAGGCGGGAGGCAGGGGGCAGGGGGGTGGGGGCAGGAGGCGGGAAGATCGGAAGAGCACACGTCTGAACTCCAGTC
>CAIXLU010000234.1 GCA_903920315.1 uncultured Oscillochloris sp. | reverse complement strand
TGACGTGCGCGCAGTTCCAGCGTGCTGAGCGTCACCTTATCGGCACGGCGGCGAGACATCCCACCCGGAGCGCCGATCTCGGTCTTCTGGTCGTAGGGACGCTTGCCCGTATAAAACGCATAGAGGTGATCGTTATCCCAGTCTATGGCGCGTTGGATAGCCAAGTGCAGGTCACTCAGATACTGGTCGTCAGCAATCTCTATTTCGCGCCAGAAATCGGGCTTAGCGCGGTAACTGACACGTAGCACAAGGGTACGGCTCACATGGCCACGTGGCGCAGGCTGCGGGATTATGATATCCGCATCGCCTCCCTCGTCGCACAGCGCCTCGTAGGCGGGGTCAATCTGCACCATACCGAGTTCGGCACCATGCTCGATCCAGTCGAGGATCTCATCTGTATCGCCAAAAATCGCCACAAGCTGGCTTGCCAGGTAGGGATGGCCAGTAGGCGAGGGCAGCGCCATAGAAGAGAATACGGTAATAATCGCCGTCAGCAGCGGGTCGTTGTCGGGAACAAGGATGTTCGGGTTCTGGAGAATCTGATCAATGCGCGCCTGGAGCAGAGCTGGATTGACATCGAGGGTACCCTGGTAGGTACCGTGTTCTCCCACCATAATGACCGGGCCGTCACCTGTACCGGATGCCATCCGTTCACCATTATTAGCGACGACACTCCCATTGAGCATCGCGTTGAGGAAATCCAGGGCCGCATCATCCTGGCCGCCAATCGTCAGCGGCGAGACATCATACTCATCCACTAGTGGCCCCCAGACCTCGGCGGTCCAGAGATCGCCGAAGGGCAAGGGGGCAGGAATCTGGTGGAAAAGACCGCTCGCGTTGAGGTAACTCGCAATATCCCAGATTGCGGCATGACCCTTGCTGTGATGAACATAGCTCACAGCGGCGGCGATCACCTCCTGGTTACGGGCAGCGATAGCTTCATCATCACGGACGGAGGCAGACTCATAGCTAAGGTGATAGCGGCGGGCGTCTACATCAATAGCCGTCAGCAACAGGCTATCGCCAGACTGGGGATGATGCTGATCGAGCCAGATCCAGAAGGCATCATCAACGTTGAGTAAATAGTCGCCGATAGTGCGCGGCAGGGCAGCGGCATGCAGGGTTGCCCCGCCGACCAACTCCAGGCGGGCGGGGCCAATCACGCCGTACTTATCGCTACCAAGCGACGTGGGTTCCAGGAGGTCGCGCTGAAGGTCATCGAGAAAAATCTCGCGTTCAGACATATTTTCATCATCAAGAACGATCCGGTGGACAACGCCATTGAGCAGGTGACTCTTCCAGCCATAACTTCCATCGGGCGTGACGACAATGCTATGGCTTTGGGAGATCGCGCCACGAACGGTATTTTTGAGATTTTTGGTTGTCTCGCCGTGTGCAAGGGTGAAGACGCGAGCGACAATTTCATCTATCGTTAGCGGCTCGGCTGCCTCGCGAACAACCTGATGGGTCAACTCGGTAAAGTTTGTCTTTGGCTTCGCCATGGGCTAGGCTCCGGCTATGCTGCTCCCGCGCAAACTATACCACAGGTTTTTAATGGCAAACGTTCGTCCGAGTAGTTTCATCGCAACACCCCCTCCTCCTTCAGTACCGGACGAGCGGCGCGTACCGGCTGAGGCTGCGCACGGCGCGGCATCAGCGGCGCAATGACAAAACGCTTGGTCATATTCACAATCCACTGCCAGTGCAACGCCACGTGCAAGCCGGTTAGGAGAACCGATAGATTCGCCGAGGTCTCGTGCAGATCATTCCATTCGCCGCCGTGCGTCGCCGTCAACCCAAAGGTGGGCAGCACCGTCTCCGAGATCATCAGTCCGGTGAAGATGATCACCGTCATATCAATGAATAGGAGCGCGTTCAGCACGTAGTTTAGCCGAGCCGACCATTGTAGCTTACCGAAGAAGCGTTTGGTGACGTGGACAATCCACGGCCAGTGCAGCAGCAGGTGGCTGGTAATCGCCGCGCCAAAGGCAACGCCAAGCCACTCGTGTATCGCCATCCCGCTAAAGTGCGGGGCCATCGCCACCAGAAAGGCCACAAAGATTGCCATATCAATAGCCAGGTTGATCAGGTTCCGGCTCGGTCGCTTCGCTGTCTGTATCATCGTCGTATCCCCTACACATGCTTGTTCCGATGTGTTCATGATAGGGGCGAGCTGTTTAGAAGGTCTATAGAAGTGGTTGGGAGGAAAAGTAGAACGCGGGGGTGAGAGATCGGGCCTAGCCCGCTCCCTCACCCCCGCGTTTTCTCTGGAGGAGGTAAAGTTCCCTAGAAGCAACCCGTCCCGGTGCAGACACCATCAGCGGTTGACGGCGTGGTGTTGGTGGTGGTTGTCGTGGTGCTGGTGGTTGTCGTGCCAGAGCCGGGCTGAAGCGTATAGGTAGCAATGGCGCGCACACCGCTGATGTTGCCGTAGGCGGTGTAGCTGCGCTGGCCTACCGGCTCCTGCTCGCTCAGGTAGAGTACGGCGACGAAGGTGCCGTCGGAGGCGGCCTTCACGTCGCCAATCCAGCGAGTCGAGTAGTCGGGCAGCGTAACCCAGATCGAGACGATCTCCTGGGGCCGAAAGCTGCGACCGGTGAAGGTAGCGAAGCTGCGCTGGGTATCGGGGCTGGGGCCGACCTTGAGTGATGCCGTGCCGGTGGCGAGTGTCAGGTCGTCAACCGTAACATCAAATTCAGTGATGCCATTTGCCGCGCTGTTCAGGCCGCGAGCGGTGAAGGCGTAGTGACCCACCGGCACGCCGGTGACGTAGAGGACATACTCGATCCCGCCAGCGGAACTGGCGGTGACGATGCCAAGATCCGTCACGGTATTGTCGGGATAGCGCAACCAGACAGCCACGTCCTCACCGCTCTGGTAGCCGATGCCCCGGAAGACGAAGTAGGAACCCTGGGACTCTCGGTTACGTGCGGCGGTGAGACTGACATTGGTAGATGTGCCGGGGGCCGCGCCAATGTTCACATTGATGTTGGCGTAGACCTCACGACCGCTATCCTTACCGTGGGCGGTGTAGGTATACGTGCCCGTAGGCGAGAACGTGGCTCCCAAGAAATCGGGGACATACGGGTAGATGAAGCTGCCATCGCTAGCAGTCGTGACCTCGGCGACCCCAACAACCCGGAAATCGGGATAGGTGATCCAGACCGATACTGTTTCACCAGGCGAGAAACCTTGACCGACGAGCGTAACCGTGTCATTCTGGCGAGGGTTGGTGGGGGAGGCACTAATGCTGGCAGAACTGGCCAGCGAGGCCCAACTCCACAGACCCAGTAGCAGAGCGAGTGTCCCGGCGAATCCGCCCATGAGCGATCCACGTAGCCTACGCATCCGTTCGTGTTGCATGATCTTCTCCCTTGTCTCACAATGAGTACACTGTCACCGACCATCTTCCGCCACTATCACTACCCTAAACGATAGGGACTGGATTGACCGGGTGTAGTAGGTAACTATTTGATGACAAGAGGTTTACGGGAATCTTACGGGGCGCAGAACCGCGATGCCACGTACAATAGCTCGCGATGTGTGGTATCATAGCGCCCATTTGAGAGCCGCCACGTACGCGGAAGGATCTACCCTGGCATGCACAAGCACCTCATCCGCGCCGGATCGCTCGCGCTTCTCGTGTCCACGCTGGCGGGATGCGCCAGTAGCGCCGCTTCTTCCGCACCGACAACAACGATACCTGTATCTCCCACCATACCCACAAGCGCACCTGTCTCTACACCCATTCCAACTTTGTTGCCCACCGTTCCCCCCACGCCAACCAGTGCGTCACCCAGCGCCACATCCGTGCCTCCCCGTGCCACGCCTGTGCCAATCACGGGTGACTTGACCCTGCCACGCGGCAGCGTGAAGGATCGCCCTTTGGCGGTGATGATTGATAACCACCCCGACGCCTACCCGCAATCGGGGTTGAGCGGGGCCGCCATCGTCTTCGAGGCGCTGGCCGAATTTGGGATCACTCGCTATATGGCCGTGTTTGTCCCCGGTGTCTCGCCGGATGTGGCTGTGATCGGCCCGGTGCGTAGCGCGCGATCATATTATGTTGAGTGGGCTAAAGCCCTACACGCTGTCTACACCCATGCTGGCGGATCGCCAGAGGGATTGCTGCTGGCCCAAACCTCGATTGAGATCATCAACAATGATGGGCTCAGGAGCGTTTCTGGCCCCTACTTCCGTCGTAGCAGTGAGCGACCAGCGCCGCATAACCTCTACACCGATAGCGTCAGCATCGCTGCCTTCGCCGCCAGTCGTAACCTAGAGACACCCGATCTGAGCGAGATCGGTTTCATCCTCAAGCCTGACGTTCCCGCCAGCCAGCGCCCGACCAGTCAGCGCCTAAGCTACTACTTTATCTACCCCGAGACATACGTGGGCTGGAGCTACGATCCGACGACCAACAATTACCTCTACTTTCGGGGCAGCAAGCCAGACATTGATAGCAGCACAGGTGAGCAACTCCGGTTTAAGAACCTGGTCGTCATGGAAGTGCCGGAGTCGCCTGTCCCTGGCGATCCCAAGGGCCGCATCGAGCAGCAGGTGGTTGGGGAGGGTGCGGCACGTATTTTCCATGACGGAGCGATGACCAAGGCGACATGGCGTAAGGGTGCCGGATTCGCGCAACTCCGCTTTTATGCGGCAGACGGCACGGAGGTTCCGATGAACCCTGGCGCGGTCTGGATCGCGGCCATCCCATCCTTGGACAACCTCACCATAGAAGGAGGACTATGAGTAGAATCCGTATACGATACATCTTCGGAGTCGCCATCCTCATCCTGATGGCGACTGGCGGCGCACAGGTTCGCGCCGCACCTAGCCGCCAGGAAATAGCCCCGACCTACCGCATCCTGGCCACACGCGAGGGTCTGGTGGGACATCAGACAGCGAATGGCCACATCATTCAGCCCCGCGACCGCTTTGTCGCTCTGCCTTCCCGAACCGTCCTCTCTCCCAACGACTCCAGCCAGTACGCCGTGCGCCTCACCTACAACGGGCGCAGCGTAGTTGTGCCGGTTTGGGATATTGGCCCCTGGAATACAACAGACGATTACTGGAACGTGAACCGCACCTATAGCGATCTGCCGGTTGGACGACCCATGGCCCACGCCGCCTATTTTGATGGTTATAACAGCGGGCGTGACGAGAGCGGGCGGAAGATCGGAGACCCAAACGGCATTGACATCGCTGACGGCACCTTCTGGGACGACCTAGGCATGAGCCGTGCCGACTACGTATTGGTGACATTCCTCTGGCTCGGTGCCGACCCCGGCCCCGGCAACGCGGTTGCGGTGCCGGTTGAGACGCCGGTTCGCAGCGAAGTCACTCCGGCGCAGCCAACACAGTCGACACAGCCGACACAGCCGACACAGCCGATCAAGATCGTTGAGGTTGAGGCGGGAGCCATCGCTGTTGATAATGGGGGAGCCGGATATAGCGCGAGCGGCCCGCACTGGAACGATGCCGCCTGCGGAGTGGGCGGCAGTTCGAGCTACACGCTCTCGACAAAAGATCCCGCAAAGAGTACGAGTACGGCCACCTGGATGCCGCAACTCCCGGTGGCTGGCTTCTACGAGTTGAAGGTGTATGTGCCCGAGTGCGGCCCCGCCGCCACCGGATCGGCCCGCTACCGGATTTCCCACGATGGAACGACCACCGAGGTGGCGCTCAATCAGCAGGCGAACGCGGGGCAATGGGCGACCTTGGGAACATTCCACTTTGGCGGCGATACAAGAGTGGATCTGGGTGATGTCACGGATGACTCCGGGCGGGCTGTGCGATTCGATGCGCTGGCCTGGCTGCCGCGCACCGACACCACACCGCCGAACGGGACGGTCACGCAGATCGCCCGTAAGAATAACGGCTACCAGATCACGTGGGGGGGTACGGATGACATGAGCGGCATCGCCACCTACGATGTGCAGGTGCGGCGGCTGCCAAAGGGCGGCTGGACAGACTGGAAGCAGGGGGTAGCCGATACCAGCGCCTGGTTCGGCCCTGACGAGGGCAAGCATTTCGCCTTCCGCGTGCGTGGTCGTGATGGAGCCGGGAACCAGGAGCCTTGGCCCGAGGGCGCGGATATGGATACGACGCAGGCGACGCCGACGCCGTAGGGGCGTAGCAGCAGAAACGG
>CAIXLU010000233.1 GCA_903920315.1 uncultured Oscillochloris sp. | reverse complement strand
CCTCATCGAGAAATACCGATAGATTCTGCATCAGCGAACCGACGACGAGACTACGCAATGCAGGGACGTTCATACCAGGAACGTTGGTGCCTGTGGGAGTAGCCATCGTTAAATCGAACAACCCATTGGAGTTGTAGACCAACTCCAAGCGGCCAGCTTCGGCAAGCAGCGTTTCGAGTTGACGGAACAACGCCTTGACCCCTGCGTACCATTCCTGTGCGCCTACGATACTCTCCCTCGCAATAGCAGCGAAAGCGTTGGCCGTCGTTTCGTCGGTGAACGTGTACGATGACTGTGCATTTGCAGAGCTAATCGTCACGACGTTTGCCTCTACAGTGATCGTGTTCGGAGTGGAAAAATACGGAATCATATTATGCCCTCGTCATGAGTTTATACGCAACGTCATTAATCCACACGGTTACATATCCATTCGAGACCGCATCGGCGGTGGCCTGCGCCGTACCAAGCTGCCATCTATATCCCAATCCTATACTGCTGAGATATATTGCGCTCACTTCTCCTGTTGGATATATGATGAGCGGATTTCCGTCTGCTGCCGACGCATACGATGTAAAAAATCTAACAGGAGATCCTACTTTATAATTGACAAATCCGAAATACCCACCCGACACACCCGCATACAGTAGCGACCCGCGTAACGTGCCATTTTCGCTGATTTGTAGGGATACATCGGAGACACCAGCCTGATAGAGAGATAGATGACTAAACGTCGTCTGCGAAGTTGTCGCAGAGTTACCCGCGTTCGTGGCATAGGCCACACTCCCCGCCGAAGTGACACCATCGGTAATACCATACCCTGCGAGGGTATTAGGCTTTCCTGTGATACCACTCCACGGTGCCGCGTCCGCATAGCCCGCATACATCTTGCTCCAGCTTGTCCATGATCCGTTCTCACGAAATCTCACGCTGAGATACGGGCTGCCGGTACGAGGCCAGTAGATTTGGCTGGAATAAGAAGAAGTCTCGTGCGGCGTCCCTAGTCCCAACGTAAAGCCATAGAAGTGTGATGCTGTCGCCAACGGGGGACCATTTGAGACAGGAGTATTCCCGTAGCCATTGGACACATAATGCGCCGCGTAGGTATTTGGAAGGGCATTAAAATCGGTATTTTGGATGTGAGGGTTGCCGTCATTATTAAAAATAGCAGCTCTATCGCGTGCTATCTGGTCACGAAGTGCCGTCAGGCTCAGGCTGGCGATCACCTCATCCAGCTTGGCGACGTACACGTTACCCGCTGGATCGGCCACAGGTTCCCCTCCCAGCACGGTTATCGCTTCGTTTAATTTGTCAACGTAGATGTTGCTCATCGTATTGTTAAAAACACATTTGCGGGCATTCCAAGACCCGTGGGCGCAGCAAAGACGATGGACCCGTATTGTTTTAGATACTGTGTATATGAATTTCTCCATGCAGGCATGGCGAATTCAAGGAGAAACTTTTCACTCATTGGTTTGAGGGGATAGGCGATAGCATCATTCGGATCATCCGACATCCACTCTCCCCATGTCGGATAGACCTCATTCCCGGTAAAATCGAAACTACAGCACATATGCACAAAATAACCAGCCGAATAATCGCCTGTCACAACGTCAGGCATGCTTGGATCGCATCCGAAAACTCCTGGTACGGAAGAGGGTATTATGTAGCCCGGAACATTGGGTACAACATAATAGCGGGTGTATTCCACACCATTCGCTAGGAATGTCCCCCCCTCAACAAAGTCCGTGATGCGTGCGTTGTAGACGGCCCCGACGCCGGTGCAGGTTCCTGGATCTGCATTCCGGCGCTCGTTAGGGTTTGTAGGGGGCGGCGAACCTCCTGGGTCGCAGTCACAGATGTAGACCTTCAGGCTATTTCCCCTGTCTACGTTAAA
Organism: uncultured Oscillochloris sp.; assembly: GCA_903920315.1. GTDB lineage: Bacteria > Chloroflexota > Chloroflexia > Chloroflexales > Chloroflexaceae > Oscillochloris. The sequence goes on along the minus strand of CAIXLU010000233.1, from coordinate 32,759 downwards.
CTCTGCGCCGGTAAGCAGCCCAGACTCAGGTATCGAGAGAGTGACCCACTGATTACAGGCGTAACGCTCTCCTCTCCCCGGAATAACCCCAAACGAGTCCGCTTTGCTGGCGACATAGATACGGTAGTTTGTCCAGTTTGCGCAGTGTACAGTTGTATATCCCGCTGCGATGATGTCGAAATCTACGGTGAAGTCGCCGCCTAGCGTTTCCGGCCATGTGGCAATGGTGACAGGAGTAATGAATATTGCGGTCGTGTCTTGGAAGAAATTCCCCGTACTTACGATCGGCACCGCACAGCAGTCGGGTGGCAATGTGTTGAGCGGATTGCCGGTATTCCCCGCAATTTCGCCCGTGTTGGTGGCAATCGTCCCCGTGTTGGTGGCAATCGTCCCCGTGTTGGTGACGATGACTCCCGTATCGGCGGCAATTGCGCCCGTGTTGGCTTCAATCGCGTCCACACCATCTTTGACCAGGAGGAGCAAATCTTTCATGGTAGGCGTAACAATGGCGGTGTCAAACTGCTGAAGTAGTCGATCTATCAGGTCTTTTGTGGCACTGAGCGTAGATGTATTGCTCGCCACACCTGATGTGTTGCTTGCGACGCTGGATATTCCCGAGTCCAGAGACTCAATGGCTGTTTTGAGTTGCAGGAGACTGGCACCAGGCGCGGTTCCGGCCAAGTTCCACAGGGATTGGTTAATGCTACGGATGGTTGTTTCCGGCCCCCCAGTGCCACGCATCGCGGTAATCTCATTCAGTAATTGCAGGAGGCTGGCACCCGGCGCGGTTCCGGCCAGGTTCCACAGCGATTGATTGATACTGCGAATAGTTGTTTCCGGGCCGCCGGTGCCTCGCATGGCGACGATTTCATCGTAAATCTTGGCTAGAGACGCAGTTCCCGCCAGCGTGTCCAGTTTAGCCATGAGTTCAGCATGGCGTATGGCATTCGCCTGATCCAGCGCGGCAAACTTTTCAGTGAGGTTGCTCATACCAGTTTGGTGTTGATAGCATCCAGATCAGACAAGATGTTGCCGCTGGGGGCCGGGGTTGCGCCGCCGTCTAGGCTGGTGATGAGGCGATCCAGTTTTGCCACGAGCGTTTCATTCGCCTTGACCAGCTCGGCAATCACGTTGGTAGATGGTGCCCACAGGCCGCCGCCATCCAATGTGTCAATCAGCCTCCACATCATGGTTTCCTGTTTGGCTGCGGCGGCGATTTGTCCCGCTGTAGCCACCAGCGTTGTCAGTAAAAGTCCACCCTCTGCCGTCACACCTGCCCCGTCTTCCAGAAACTGGCCGATTGTTCCGAGAATCGTTGCGCCCTGTGCAAGTTCGGTCAAACCGGTTATTGTCTCTTTCGCACGGGTGATTTCGCTCGGACTTGCCGCTTTGAGAGCTTTGACCATATCCGCTGTTGTTGCCAGTTTGTCCCCCATCCCAAACGGCCAGCCTGACGGCATGATGCCCTGCGCGTCTAGGAGTTGTTTTCGTAGGCCAGCGGTGATGCCGTTGGGGAGACCCGGCGCAGCGGGGATGTCCGGAGAGACAACCGCCAGGGTTGTGGGCGTGGCCGGGGAGTCCACCGTGTAGGCCGTGCCATTGAGTGCGGCGTCCAACAGGCGGTATGTGCGCTCCTGCATCTCGACAATTCGGTCAACGCATCCGCTCATCATACACGCCTCCATTTCGGCAAAGACCTGATACGCCTGATACCAGTCGTCACGGGTAGCCCAGCGCGACTCGTGCTCCATACCCTCGAAAAAGCGCCGGAAGAAGGGGATAAAGGTTACCGGGACGCAGAGCAGCGCATGGTCGCCGTTGGGCGTGTACGCGGGCGGGAAGTGATATTTTACTGCCATTCGGGTGGCTCATAGCCCCAATAGGCGGTTTGTAGTCGCAGCAGCGGCACTCCGGCCCAGTCAAACGCACTGTCCCCGCCATCGGTCGCGTTCCACGGAGCGACGGGCCGCGCCCCCGCGCTCCCATTGACCAGGAGCGTAACCAAGGCGCTGATAGCGCTATCGGAGGGGTCAAGCTGTACCTGTGCATACGGGCCGATTTGCATCAGGCGTGAGACGATCAGCCCAGGCACGGCGATCACATAGATCTGCCCAGGAGACTCCGTTTCAAACAGCAATACGCTCTGACGTTTGGCGTTGCTGCCCACGGCGGCAACCTGGGAACCATCGTCCTTACAGACCAGGGTTGTACGCATCCGGTAGAGGGCGCAATCCGACACGGCGGCGATCAGGCTGGCATAGTCCAGCACAAAGGCTTCCGCCGCTGGCAGCGCGGAAAGTGGCAACTTCAAACGATGCTCACTTTCCGCGCCGTCGTCATCCCGAAAGCACAGGATGACGTTGACGATGGGGTCGGGTTTCCACGCCACGAAGCGACTAGCCCTTGTACTGGCGGCTCTTCTGGCTGCCCCGATTCTGCTTATAGGCTTCCTTGATGCTCAGGAAGTCCTGGCCGTTCCGATTGGCGGGCTGGACAATGCCCAGGACGCCCGCCGAAATGCCATTCAGCAGGGCGGTACCGAGGGCCGCGACGTTGACATTCACGAGGTCGATATAGGTGCCGGGAGGAGTGATGGTGTTGATGAGCAGCGACTCCTTGATACCAGGCCAACTCAGGGTGGTGGTGTTGTTGTCAACCGTGCGGATGGTCAAAACACCCTTGTCCTCCACATCGGAGCCTGCGGCCCCAAGCGGGTAGGTATCGTCGTAGATCTCGCCCGAGACGCTGTACTTCTGGAGCGCACAATCCGACACGGCGGCGATGAGGGTCACCATCTGGGATGCGAAGGCATAGGCGGCGTCGAGCGTGGTGGCCGGGGTGAGCTTGATGCTGATGCTCGACTGCGCGAGGTCGTCATCCTGGAACGTGAATGTGACGGTTTTGGCACCGTTGACGAAGGCCATACAAGACTCCTTCTAGGGTAGAGAAAAAAGGCGCACATGCGCGATTTTCCGGGGGGCTTATTGGAGGGCTTCCAGGAGCTTCCCCATCGCCGCCGATTTGCGGGCCAAGCTCTTTACGTCGCGCCCGTTGACCTCGAAGGCGTGCAGCGTGGTGCCGTCCACCTGCCATTCAAGCGCCTTGTCCTGCACGACGAGGAGCGACACGACATGCTCCCCTTTGCGGGCAACTATCCTAGCACCGGACGTGTCCAGTTCCAGACCGGCATCCTCTACCGACTGACCAAACGCGCCTAGGAACAGCACCGTGAACTGAATTTCGGAGAGGGCCATGAGAACCTCCTGCTACTGCTATGCTATATGTCTCTCTCCGCCGGCCGGACGGAGTAGAACCCTAGTTATTCGCTCAATAAATGCTGCTCGGCGGCGATCACATCAGAATCCGTAGCACGTGTAGCGCGGCGGTCGCTGTAGTCACGCATCAATGACTCTACGGCGGGGTACCGGGCAATGATGTAGGCGATCCTATCGTCTCGTTCCCGCACAACCGCTCGCAGGCCAGTGACAATATTGCGCTCGGCGGCAAGCTGGGCAATCACGCTACTGAGTTGCCCGTTCGCGGCGTCCTTCGCCTGGATGGTGAGAGTCGTGTTTTCCTCTAGTTTTTTCGCGATCTGGTTCACCAGAACCTTCACCAGAGTCCCCAGCGCGCCGATGATGATAATTGCGAGGGCGGTCAGTTCGGTCGTGACGGTGTCCATAGATGGTGGGGGGCCGCAAGGGAGGAAACAAAAAGACAGCCGTTATATGGGGCTTCCCCCCTTACGGCTGTCGGTGTCAGTATAGCAGGTTTACGAACGAATGTGAAGGGTTACGGGCGGGGCGGTGGCGGTAGTCTCCGTGCAATCTCGCGCAGCAGAGATGTAATCTTCGACAGTTGCACAACGATGATGATCGGCGAAACCACAATGAATATGGCGAAGACGATGTACAGGAGAAACCCATACTGCAAGAGAAACATACCTACCTCGCGTCTATGGTTGCGACACGAGTCCAGGATAGCACTCGCGTGTAACGTCTCACCGTATGCAACCGTGTATGCAACGGCGGGTCAGGGGGTGTCATGCGTAGTCGCGTAGAGCTTGGAAGGGTTGGCTTTGTGACGGTCTAAAGCGGGGATTGTCGTTCTGTGTGCAGAAACGGCAGCTTTCATAGCATTACCGGGCGCACGCACGTGGAAACGGATGCCTTTCGGTAGCCGTTGGGGGTGGTCTTATGTGGGCCGGGGGTGTGGTACAATGCAGACAGTGTCCCTTTTCGCTCATACGTGCGCTTGTTTTACGCCATGCTGCTTGAGCTTCAGATCCGTGACTTCGCGATCATTGATCGGTTGCATCTGCGCCTGGAAGAGGGATTTAACGTCCTCACGGGCGAGACAGGTGCCGGTAAATCAATCATCATTGATGCCCTGGGTACCCTGCGCGGCGAGAAGGCCGATGTTGCCTTTGTGCGGGCCGGCTGTAGTCGGGCACGTATCGAGGGTATCTTTAGTCTTGAAGATCGCACTCCTGTGCTGCCGTTGCTCCAAGAGTACGGGCTGTACGACGAGGACGAACGCCAGGTCATCCTCGCTCGTGAGATCAGTGCCGAGAGCGGGCGTAGCGTGGCCCGCATTAACGGGCGGGCCGTCTCTACCAGCGTGCTGCGTGAGGTAGGCGGGCGGTTGCTCGATATTCATGGCCAGCACGATGGTCTCTCGCTCTTTAACCCACGTACGCACCTCGACATGCTCGACCGTTTTGGCGAGCTGTCGCCTCTGCGCGGGCATGTGGCCGAGCTGGTGGGTCACCTGCGCCGCACCCGCGACGACCTAGCCGAACTGCGGCACAGCGAGTCGCGGCGGAAGGAGCGGCTTGAGGAGTTGCGCTTTCTCACCGAGGATGTTGCGGCGGCGAAGCTGCGCCCCGGCGAAGAGGAGGAGTTGCTGCGCGAGCGGGCGGTGGTGCAGAACGCGGCGCGGATTACGGGTTTGGCCAACGACTCCTACACCGCGCTCTATGAGGGCCGCGACGGCGGGCGGGCGGCGAGTCGCCCTGTGCTTGAGGCGATGGCCCAGATCGCTGGTATCCTTGAGGATCTGGCCCGCCTTGATCCGAGCGTGGCTCATATATCGGCCCAGGCCAACGACCTGCACTATCAGGCCGAGGATCTGGCCGTGTCGCTGCGCTCCTACCGCCTCAGCCTAGACTTTGAAGCTGACCGGATTGATCGAATTGAGGATCGGCTGACGGTGCTGCGCGATCTTCAGCGCACGTATGGCGGTGATGTCGCACACCTGATTGATCGTGCCGACCGGGCCAAGGCCGAGATTGAGCGACTTACCCACAGTTCTGAGCATATTGCCGCCCTGGAGAAGCAAGAGGCGGCGCAGTTGGGCGAGTTGGCCCGTGTCGCTCTGGAACTCTCTGGCCGTCGCCGCGCCGTGGGCGATCAGCTCGCCCAGATGATCGAGGGCGCGATGAGTGATCTGGCTATGCCCAATATTCGCTTTAGCGTGCGTATGGAGCGGGTAGAGGAGAAGTCCGGCCTGCCGGTTCCCGATGCGGCATCGGTCGCCTTCGATAAAACTGGCATTGACCGGGTCGAGTTTATGATCTCGCCTAACCCCGGCGAACCGCTCAAGCCCCTGGCCCGCATCGCCTCCGGCGGTGAGAGCGCCCGCCTGCTGCTGGCGCTCAAATCTATTCTCTCGCGGGCGGATGAAGTACCTACCCTGATCTTTGACGAGATTGACGTGGGCGTCGGCGGACGCGCTGGCCAGGTAGTTGGCCAGAAACTCTGGGCGATCACGACAAACCACCAGGTGATCTGTATTACGCACCTGCCCCAAGTGGCTGCCTTCGCCGATGCCCACTACCACATTAGCAAAGAGTTCAGCAGCGACCGTACCCGCACTGCGGTGCGCCTGCTTGGTGATGAGCAGCGCATTGATGAACTGGCCGCCATGCTGGACGGGACTCCGAGCGAACATAGTCGGGCCAACGCCCGCGAGATCATTGGTCGCGCTGGTGGCTGGAAGTTCCAGCAACGCAGCCCGCAGATTGCTGTTTAAGGCCAGGGGTCAGGGGTCAGGGGTCAGGGGTCAGACAAGGGTCGCAGATACTTTACCGTTCATATCAGAATCTGGTGTTCTGATGCGCTCAACCTGAAACCTGAAACCTGAAACCTGAAACCTGAAACCTGAAACCTGAAACCTGAAAATCGTGCCGGATGTGTTGATACCGCCAGTGTCTAATAATCGGTGGCGGGAGTCCGGGGCCGGTCGCCGGAACCCAGCCGCCGATCCGATGAGCTATGCAACGAGAGACAACCATTAGCCGCTGGTGTGCGCGGATCATTGAGGCGTGCTGGGTTCTTGCCCTCACCCTCGTGCCGATCTACTTCAATCTCTTCACCGCCCGCCACTTTGAGCCGGATAAGGCCACGACGCTCCGTTCACTGGTGGTGATCGCCGCCACAATGGGGCTTATCCGCGCTATCGAGTCGCTCAATGCCCGTAGCACCGCCCCGCCCCCTACTGATGGGACGAGTCTCTGGCGACGCTTTACTGCTATCCCTCTCTCCGTACCTATCCTCGTCTACGCCTTGGTTTTTTTGCTCACCACGGCTACCTCGGTGGTACCCGGTACGAGCTTTTGGGGTTCGTACCAGCGACTCCAGGGTACCTACACAAATCTCTCGTACATCTTGCTTTTTGTGCTGATCGTGGCCACCGTACGCACCCGCGCCCAGATCGAGCGGATCATCACGATCACGATGATTTCTGGGGTGACGGCTGCCGGCTACGGGGTACTCCAGCACCTAACGATTGACCCGCTGCCGTGGCAGGGTGATGTGATCTCGCGTGTGGCGTCAACTCTCGGCAATTCGATCTTTGTCGCCGCCTTCCTGATCCTGGTGACGCCCCTGGCGCTCTACCGGTGTATCGCGGCCCTGGGCGATATGCGTACAGCCCCGCCTAGCACCCATCCACTCAGCGACTGGCTGTGGACCCTCGTGCGCGGTCTGCTGCTGATCTGCGGTATCGTGCTGCTGCTGTCGGTCATTAAGTTCGGTGCCGCCGTGCGAACGGTTGACTTCCGCTACTGGTGGGTCTTCCCTGGCGCGGTGATCAGCGCTACCGGCCTGTGGTGGATTCTGACCACGGACTTTGACCGTGTTGGCGGGCGTATCCCGCTCTGGCCCGGCATCCTCACCCTGGGGTACTTGCTCCTCTTCGGCGTGCAGTTCAACCTCAGCGCCGCTCCCGGGATTCAGGTATCGGCGCTGCCCAAGGATGCGCCCAATGCGGTGGACTGGTGGATCTGGCTGTTTGTCAGCATTGGCTGCGGTGTGGTTGGCTACGGGATGGCCTTCTTTCTGCCATCCCGCTCGGCACAGCCCTCACGCCTGAGCATCGGCATCAGTGCGATTGTCAGCGCTGCCGCCGCCCTGCTGATCATGGTGGCAACGGTCTTCACCCAGAGCCGTGGCCCCTTCATTGGCCTGGGGGCCGGCCTGTTTGTCTTCTTCACCCTGCTGCTGTGGGTCGCCCTGCGCCGCGTGCGTGCGGACGAAACCTCCCGGCTTGCCGGACGCCTGCGCGCCCTGCTGATCGGCTGGGTCGGTGTCACCGTGCTAGCGGCGATCTTTCTGGCAGCCTTCAATTTTTCGGGTGCGCCCGTCTTTGATCAACTGCGCAAAGTGCCCTACCTTGGACGCTTGGGTACGCTCACCGAGGCCGATAGCGGCACCGGGCTGGTACGTCGGCTGATCTGGGCGGGCGACGCCCACGGCGGCGGGGCAATCGGCCTGATTACCTCCAACCCGCTGCGCGCCATCATCGGCTGGGGGCCAGAGAGCATGTTTGTCGCCTTTAACCCCTTCTTCCCCCCTTCGCTCTCGAATGTTGAGGCTCGCGGTGCCTCGCCCGACCGTTCGCATCAGGCCATCCTCGACGAACTGGTGACGAAGGGAGTGCTTGGGCTGGCCAGTTACCTTTTTCTGCTCATCAGTTTTTTTGTGCTGGCTATCAAATTCATGCTGCGCAGCCAAGATTGGCGCTGGCAAGTTCTGTTTATTGCCAGCATCAGCATGGTCGTCTGCCACGTGGTTGAGGGTGCCACCGGCATCCCGATTGTGGCAACCCTGATGCTGCTCTGGGTTGCTTTGGCGATCACGGTGGCGGGCGGCGCACTCGATGGTCACTACCGGCTAAGTCTACGCCCCGCGCCCGTTGCTCTGCCCGAGGCCGAGGATGATGCCGAGCGCAAGCGCCAGGGCAGCACGGGCGGGCAGCGCGGCGCAGGCTCCCGAGTCGTCACAGGACGCAGCCGAGTCAGCATCCATCATACCGCCCGTAGCGAGAGCCGCGCCCCGGCCATGATCGCCTACGCCGCCCTGCTGCTGGTGGCCCTCTGGTTCACGTGGGCCGTTAACATCGCCCCTGTCTACGCCGATATGCGCTTCCAGCAGGCGCAGGGCAGCGACCGCGCCGGGATCGATCTGAACCAGATGGTGACGGTGCTAAATGACTATATCGGCACCGTGCGCAGCAGCCCCGGCGAGGATTTCTACTACCTCAGCCTGGGCCGCGCCCTGATGACCACTGGTGACGCTCTGCGCGCCCGCAATGTGCCCCTTGGAAAGCCCATCCCCAACGCGAATGTGCTGGATCTGATCAATCTGGCCAATCAGGAAGCTGTGGCCGGTCTTATTCAGCGCAGCACGCCTCTGAGCATGATGAGCTATGCCGAAGCGGTGTTGCTCAAGGCCCACGACCTCAACCCGCTGAACAAGGATCACTTCGCCAACCTGGGCAGACTCAATAATTATTGGTACGGCATCACCCGCGACCCCGAGCGGCTGCGGCTGGCGATCAGTTGGTACGAGAAGGTGACGCTGATTGCTCCTAACGATGTCACCCTGATCAATGAGCGCGCTGGCGTAGTGGCGACGCTTGGCGATGACATCAAGGCCGCTGGCGATAACGCACAAGCCCAGGCGCAGTATGACCAAGCCGCCGAGCTGTTGCGTCACTCTGAAGAACTTGACTCGCGCTACGGCGATACCTACATGCGCCTGGGAGATCTTGAGCAGCGGCGTGGTGGAGATCTCGCTAAGGCCACAGACTTCTATGTGAAGGCCATCGCACTGACGCCAACGACAGCGGTTAGCGGTATTCAGAACGTTATTGACTCGATGTCCGCGCACCCCGACTTGATTGGGCGTCTGCACGATGCCTTCGCGGTTCAGGCACAGAAAACCGAGGATCGCCTGACGAACCTGGAGCGTATCCCCGAGCAAGCCGCCACCGCAAAGACGGTACGCGGCCAGGTTGCCCTGCTTCAATCGGTGGTCGGGCTGTTATCCGTGCGGGCCGGGAACGTGGACGGATCGCGAGAACCCTACCAGCGAGCGGCGGCCCTCCAGCCCACCAATGTTGAGTACAGCCGCAACTACACGATTGTGCTGAGCGATACGGGGCATTATGACGAGGCGATAGCCGAGACCAACCGACTCATTACTGCGCTCCAGGCGGTTGGGCAGACGGACAAGATCAGCCAGGTGCAACGGCTCCTTCAGATAGTGCAGACCGCAAAGACTCATCCATGATCCAGATCGCGCTCATCCTCTTTGTCGCCCTCACCTTCTCCATTGTGGTGACGCCCCTGGCCCGCCGGGCGGCGTTGCGCACCGGGGTGGTTGCCATCCCGCGTACCCGCGATATTCACGTTGCCCCGGTGCCGCTGCTGGGCGGCGCGGCGATCTACGGCGGATTCGTGGTGGCCCTGCTTGTATTCGGTGATCAGCGCTACATCCGCGAGATGGTGGCCATCCTGATGGGGGCAACTCTCATCTCGCTCTTTGGCCTCGCTGACGACCGCTGGGGTCTGCGCGCCTCGGTGAAGATGTTTGGTCAGACGATGGCTGGCGTGGTGTTGCTGCTGGGCGGCACCCAGGTACAGCTCTTTGCGGAGCCCTGGCTCAATTGGGCATTGACCCTGATCTGGGTAGTCGGAATCACCAACGCCCTCAACCTGCTCGACAACATGGATGGGCTATCGGGCGGGGTAGCCACTATTGCCTCGGCCTTCTTCCTGCTGCTGGCGGCCATGAACGAGCCGCGCCAGGTACTTGTGGGCGCAATGGCGGCGGCGCTGATGGGCGGGTGCGTCGGGTTTTTGCGCTACAACCTCAATCCGGCGACGATCTTTATGGGCGACACCGGCAGCCTGTTCATCGGCTTCATCCTGGCGGCCCTGGGGGTGAAGCTGCGCTTTCTCGGCAGCACGCCCGTTGTCACCTGGATGGTGCCACTCTGCGTGTTGGCCCTGCCCATTTTTGACACCTCCCTCGTTTTTATCTCGCGTCTTCGGCGGCAGGTCAACCCCTTCACCACCGCCGGTAAAGATCATCTCTCACACCGGCTATTCGCCCTCGGACTGAGCAAACGCGAGGCGGTTCTCACCTGCTACCTCATCGCCGGAGCCTGCGGGCTGGTAGGTATCTACCTCACCCAGGCCCGACTGATTGAGGCGTATGTGGTAGCCGCTGCGCTCGCATCAGCCGGTATCGCGGCAATCATCTGGCTTGAGCGGGTCTGTCCTGGAGGCAAAGCTGAAAATAGCCGATAGCCGATAGCCGATAGCCGGGCAGAGGATTGCTCTATAGCGACTCCGGCCCCAATTCCTGCTATACTTGCCGACTATGAGCATTTTCAGCATCACCGCCCGAGATACGCGCAGTCGGGCGCGGGCCGGGATTGTCCGCACGGCCCACGGCGATGTGGCGACGCCGGTATTTATGCCGGTTGGCACACGCGGTACGGTCAAGGCACTCTCGCCGCAGGAATTGCGCGATCACGGCGCGTCCATCATCCTGGGCAATACCTACCACCTCTACCTCCAGCCCGGCCACGAGCTGATCGCCCGCCACGGTGGGCTGCACGGCTTTAGTAGCTGGCACGGGCCGATCCTCACCGACAGCGGCGGATTCCAGGTTTTCTCGCTCGTCTACGGCGGTATCTCCGACGAGATCAAGGGCCGTCGCCCGCAACACGCCCAGCAGCTTCAGGGCATGGTTAAGGTGACGGAGGATGCGGTGATCTTCAAGTCGTACCTCGACGGGTCGCGGCATATCTTCACGCCCGAGCGCTCGGTGCAGATCCAGCACGGTCTGGGGGCCGATATTATTGTCTGCTTCGACGAACTGCCGCCCTTCCGGGCCACCTACGAATATACCCGCCAGAGCCTGGATCGCACCCACCGTTGGGCGGCGCGCTGCCTGACCGCGCACCGCGAGCGCGATCCGGCCAGCCTGCCGAATGCTCGGCAGTACCTCTTCGGGATCGTCCACGGCGGGGTTTTTCCCGATCTGCGACGGGCGAGTGCTGAGCATATCGGGGCGATGGGCTTTGACGGTCTCTGTATTGGCGGCTCGCTGGGAGGCGATAAAGCTCAAATGTACGATGTGGTAGATATGACGGTGCCGCACATGCCCGATGGCATGGCCCGTCATCTGCTGGGCGTTGGTGATGTGGATGATCTGCTGGAAGGTGTGGCCCGTGGGATTGATATGTTTGACTGCGTAAGCCCGACTCGCCTGGGACGCCACGGCACAGCTCTGGTGCGAAATATTCCCGCGCCGCCGGATGGCCCCCGGCGCTGGAAACTGAACGTGCAGAACGCGGCTCTGCGCGACGACGACGGGCCGCTCCAGCCGGGGTGTACGTGTGATACCTGCAAGAACTTCTCGCGGGCCTACATCCACCATCTTTTCAAGGCCAAAGAGATCCTGGGGATTCGCCTGGTGAGTTTGCATAACATAGCGTTTTTGCTAAACATGATGGCCGATGTGCGTGCGGCAATCAGCGCGGGCAGCTTCGCCGACATGTATGAGGCGTGGCTAGGAAAGCCGATAGCCGATAGCCGATAGCCGGACACCAGTACGCCATTTCATGCGGCAGTGTGCGGCAGAGTTCCATGGAGAACTGATGGGTTCTTGGATAGAATACGACGCGATTTATCCACCCGGCACACTTACGCCCGGTGCCGTGCTGCTCGTTGCCTTGGGCCATCTCGCTGGGGCCACCAGTGTCTACGCCGACGGGTCGGGGTACCCCTTGGCAGACTTCTTGCCCCGACGAGGTCTTGCCTACGACCCCGACATCCTTGGGCGCGCCGAGCGTTATCTTGGCGAGGTATCGCTCGATGCCTTCGCCGCCGAGGCTACCGAGCGGCTCAATCAGCGCCAACGGCTCTGCCTTATGCTCAACCTGATTGACCGCCTCCAGGCCGACGGTTATGAGCGCCCCGAGGCTCACCCCCTTGTCGCACGGCTTATGGACGCCCTGTCTGTCAGTCCCGCCGAGATCGCCCCGCTCCGCCAGGCTCTTGCCCTTAAAAACGACCTGTCAATTTTCCCGCAGTAGGTATGGATGCTCTGCGGGGGCTTGTTGCCCGCACCGCAGGATGGCGGTACAATGACGTACCTGTTTTCTATTTCCTGTTCTCCTGCGCGGTGGCGCATTAGGAGCGAGCATGTTGACCTACGACGACCTGCTGAGTGGTCTTGAGGATTCCTGGCTAGCGGTTGGATTGCACGAGCACGCTTTTGTCGAAAGTGTGATTCCGGCTACGCACGACCGCACCTGTAAGATCGAACTCTTCCCAGAACACGACGAACCTCTTACCAGCGAGAATATCCCGCCGTGGTTGGAGATCGGCTTTACGTGGTCGGCTGTCCATCAGTTGATCTCGGAGGGCCGCGAGATTCCTACGGATCCTCTTGACCTGACGTGGACGTATACGGTCACTCTGCTTGGCTCACAGGAGCGCAACGATATTGAGTTGGTCCGTATGTTTCAGCGGGCTGTCCAAATGGCCTTTGTGCGTTACTACCCGGCTGAAGCTGCCGAGATGGATCCGGTGTCAGTTGAAGTGCGCCGTATCTACCAGAGCGACGGACAGAAACTCTATGTCGAGTCAATCCAACTCGTCAGCACCACCGTCTCGGATATTTTTGAGCAGTGGTCCGACCGTGACATTTCGGGACTGCGCGCGCTGCTACGCACTGAACTCCAGCTTGCCAGCGCGGTCATTACGAACCTGAGCGATGCGTTTCCGCCCCGTGGGCGCGGTGGCTACCGCACCGTGGATGCGGCCTAATGCAGATTTTAGATTTTAGATTTTAGATTTTAGATTTTAGATTGCAGATTGCAGATTGCAGATATGCCGCAACAGGACGCGGTGCATTAGCCCAAACTGTGGATGCCCGGCTATCGGCTATCGGCTATCGGCTATCGGCTATCGGCTATCGGCTATCGGCTATCGGCTATTTCACGTTAGCGCCGTCCCCCGGCAGCAAGATCCTGACGGCGGTACTTGCAGTGGTCGCAGTAGGCGACGCGATAACCGGCGACGGTGGCTCGCTGGAGATCTCGACCACAGTTTGGGCAGTTTGAGGTGAGCATACTTCCCGCGCCTGTCACCACCGGCGGCTCGACAGAGGCCGGGCGTGGGGGCGAAGCTGGGGGGACGGGGGCCGGGTCGCGAGGAATTCGGGGCGGGGGCGGGATCTGACGTGCAGGGCGGGCGGGCACAGGACTGGTGGGTGCTGTCCCGATATTCATACGCTCGCTCAGCCGCTCCACAAGCAGCGCGTAGTCAACCGCCCCCCGTGAGCGCGGGTCGTACTCATAAATAGTTTTGCCGTGGGCCGAACACTCAGAGAGGCGCACATTCACCCGAATCGGCGACAGCACCAGGTCGCCGTAGCGGGCGCGCAGCGATTCGAGCAGATCCACCGACTGGCGCGTGCGTGCGTCATACATGGTGGGAAGGATCGCCCGTAGCGCGCCCTGACTGCCCTTCACCCGACGGATCTGCTCGATCAGCATCTCTAGCCCTTTTAGCGAAAAAGGCTCAACGGTCGTAGGTACCAGTACATCGGTGGCCGCGTTGAGGGCGTTGAGGTTTAGCACCGTGAGCGAGCCGCCGCAGTCAATGATAATGACATCGTAGCGTGAGCGCACCGGCTGCAGAGCTTTCTCAAGGACACGCGCCCAATCGGGGCGACGGGCGATCTCGGGCTGGGCGGTGAGCAAACTCTCATTGGCGGCCACAAGATCGAGGTTGGGACGAGCGTTGCTGACACAGTCAGCTATGGTGGCGCCATCTACCAGCACATCGTAGAGGGTACGGCGCGGCTCCACCCCCAGGGCCATTGCAAGATTACCCTGGGCGTCAACGTCAATGAGCAGAACGTGGGATCCCCGCAGGGCGAGGCCAGCGCTCAGGTTCACCACCGTTGTCGTCTTGCCGATACCGCCCTTCAGGTTCGTAACTGCGACGATCCGCCCCATATGGCATGCTTTCCACTGCGCACAAATCCGGCATGGCAGTGTAGTCTATCGGTTTGGGCATGTCAACTCGCAAAGCGTGGGTACTCACAGGATTAAGAACGCATGATACTCGGCAGTTGTCCTATCCTCATCGAGAGGCATATCACGGCTTTTACCGAAGGAGTAATGCCTTGGCAACCATTGGTCTTTCAGCCGCTCTTGAGCAGTTTCACCCCACGGATCTGATCGCCCATAGTCGGCTGGCTGAGGAACACGGATTTCGTGGCGTGATGGCCGCTGATCATTTTCAGCCCTGGGTACCCCAGCAGGGCCACAACGCTCACGCCTACGCCTGGATGGGTGCGCTTGGCGCGACCACCGGCCACCGCTTTGGCCCTGGTGTCACCTGCCCGAGCTTTCGCTATCACCCCTCGGTGATCGCCCACGCTGCCGCTACCCTCGGTGCGATGTACCCTGGTCGTTTCTGGCTTGGCCTAGGCAGTGGCGAGGCTCTGAACGAGAACGTGGTTGGCGGAGTCTGGCCCGAACCTCTGGAACGCTTCGAGATGCTTCAGGAGGCGGTGGAGATCATCCAGAAGCTCTTCAGCGGCAAGGATGTGCGCCATCGTGGTACGCACTTCCAGATGAACAAGGTTCGCATGTGGACTCTGCCCACGCAGCCGGTACCGATCTATGTGGCGGCCACTGGCCCGCAGACTCTGCGCTGGGCCGGGAAGGTGTGCGATGGCCTGATTACTCCTGGCGCCAGCCCGGAAAAACTCAAGGCTATTCTGGAGAATTTCGCTCAGGGTGCCCGCGCCGCTGGCAAAAACCCCGACACGATGCCGAAGTTGCTCCAACTGCACGTTTCGTGGGCCGAGAGCGATGAGGAGGCGTTACAGAACGCCCTTACGGAGTGGCCTAACGGCGGGATGAACTTTCCCAAGCAGGATGTGCGCTCGCCTGATGATTTTGCGGCCATGGCCAAACTGGTGCGCGCTGAACATTTCACGGGCCGCGTGCTGATCTCCTCCGACCTTGAGCAACACCGCGCCCACCTCCAGGGTTTCATTGATCTTGGTTTTGACGAGATCTATGTTCACAATGTGGGCCGTAACCAAGAGGCGTGGATCAAGGCGTATGGCGAGCATGTGCTGTCTAAGTTAACATAATACAAGCATGAGCCTTATCCTTCGCACTCAACCCGATCTGATCGCCCTGCTGCCGCGCACTGTAGCGCAGGTCTGCTACGCTCTGGTCTCCCTCGCTGCGGATGCGGGGGGTGTTGCCGCGCCGGTAAGCTGGGCACTGGTGGCTGACGCCAGCCGCTCGATGCGGATCCCGATTGTCAACGAGGAGCAGTTCCGCGAACTGGTGCGCGCCGGCGGTGCCCAGGAGGTGTTGGTGGATGGCGTGCCGGTCTGGCAACTCTCTGGCCCGGTACCCGACGAGATTCGGGACAGCGCCCCGAGCGCCCTCGATTACACCGCCCGTGCCCTGCACAGTGTTGTCGAGCGGCTGGATCGAACCGACCGCTTTAGCCTGGTGGCCTGTGCTGAGCAGGCTCAGACGCTCGTACCCAGCACGAGTGGCGACCGGCGGGCCGATTTGGTGGCGGGAATCTCGCGCCTGCGCAGTCTGCGCCTTGGGGAGAGTACCGATCTCGCCAGCGGTATGCGCCTGGGTCTGGCAGAACTGGCTCATGGTGCCGCCCCCGGCAGCGTGCGCCGGCTTATCCTGCTCACCGACGGCTTCACGGAGAACCCCGATGACTGCCTGAATCTGGCGCGCCAGGCTGCGAGTGCGGGTGTGAGTGTGAGTACCCTCGGCCTGGGCGGCGAATTTCAGGACGACCTGCTCACCGCCCTGGCCGACGTGAGCGGCGGCCGGGCCAGTTTTATGCGTCACGCCGACCAGATTTCCGCCGCCGTGTCCACTGAGCTTGACGCGGCGCGAGGCGTGGCGGCCCAGTCGCTTAGTCTGGAGATTACTCTTCCTCAAGGCACGTCCCTGCGCCGGGCCACCCGGATCAGTCCCAGTCTCGCGCCTCTGGAGTTATCTGGCAGCGACCCGCGTATCCAGACTCTGCACCTGGGTGACTTGGAGCGCGGAGTGCCCATCCGCCTGCTGCTGGAGTTGTTGGCTCCACCGGAGCCACCCCGCCCGCCGCCTGGCGGTGCCCGTCGTCGCCTCTGTGCGCTGACGGCATCGAGCGGCACTGCCCATATCAGCGCCGACATTGTGGCCCACTATTCCGCCACCGCTCCTCCGCCCGCACCCGCCATTCTTAACGCTGCCGGTCGTGCGGCTGCCATGCATCTCCAGCGCCGCGCTCTGGATGCCGTCGGAAGCGGCGACCATGTTGGTGCAGCCAGACTGATGCGCGCTGCTGCCGCTCGTCTGCACGACCTAGGTGAGCCATCGCTGGCTGAAGCCGCCCTTCGCGAGGCTACCGCCCTGGACTCAACCGGGCAGACCACCGGTGTCGGTCGGCGCGAACTGACATATGCAACCCGTCGGCTCGGTGAGCATGAGGTGTAATCCCACTTTACCGCATGTCAATGCGGTTTATCGGGTTCTCCCGGCTCGTAACAAAAGTCGCGCCTGTGGAGCCGACGCCCCGCGCATGAACGTCTTTTGCAGCGTGCGGGCTGGCGTGGGCGAATCCGAGGGCTACGTGACACAGCACCGTAGTTTGCCGCTGCCAGGATTGCCGAGCAGCACGATGGCTGACTTGTGGCGGATTAACTCCAAATCTGCCTGGACGACCAGTGCAGGTCACGGGCCAAGAGATCTACGTTCTTCGTACCAATGGCAGAAACACCTTGAATTGCGTGGTTGTCGGTGTTGGTGATGGCACTCGCGTTGATGTTAGAGTGGGGGTGGCAGTAGCAGTGGCAGGTTTCGCCGTAGCAGTCGGCGTGATGGGCGTAGCAGTTGGCGACGTACCGCTCGGCGTGATATTGACCTCTGCAGCGTTGGCGGTGGTGAATGTCTTCAGCGCAGCGGAGGTATCAGTCCAGGTGCCGGCTCCGTCCACGCCGTCGTAACTCCAGGCCCACGATCCACCGTAGCAGTTGGTATGCAACTGATCAAGCATCCCCCCTGCTGTGTAGCCTGTACCCGTCGCGTTGGCCGGTAGTTCACCGATCACCACCGGCTTGTCGAAACTTGCCGTTGCCCAACTGCTCGCCAGAGGTGAATAGTTCCATGTCACGCCGTCACCATTCATCCAGACATAGTAGTGTACCTGATAGAAGTCCAGGTTGCCTTGTGCATCGTAGGGAGTCAGCGCCGCGTCCGTCCAGATATTACCTGTGGCACCAAGAACTGTCGCGCTGCTCCACTTGAGGGAGGCGCTGCCCACTGTCACCAGTTGATTCGAGTTACGGTGGATGGTGCCGGCGATCTCGGCCACAAACTGGCGCATCTGGGCCAATGTCACCGGATTAATCCCAGCATTGACCGAGCCGAGGTCGGAGATGCCGAACTCAGGCTCGTTGAAGATATCCCAACCCAGCACGTTTGGGTGATTACCGATGGTGTAACTGGTGCCCGGCACGGGGTAGGCGAGCATCGGCTGGAGGGCTTTGGTCAGAAAAGAACTCCGCTTGGTAGCGTCGGTGATCAGGTCGGTGTGTCCTCCGGCGTGCTCACCCCTGGCAGTAGCGGTGGAGTCCGACATCAGCATGTCGAAACTCCAGAGATTGAAGACGATTCGGATGTTATGCTGGGTCGCCAGTGTGATGGCATCGGCCATGCTGGGAAGGGTGTTGGCGTCGAGTCCGGAGACGGCACCGCCAGAGGTGGCGGCAAACTCAGGAGCGCCACGACCATCCGCGAAGACCCACCAGCGCACGGTGTTGACGCCGCTAGCCTGGAGCGCGGCGAACATCGCATCGGTGGCGGCGTGGGTGTACGTGTGTTGGCCCCATTCCTCGACTGTCGCAAAGTCAGCGCCGTAGCCGCCATTCTGCCAGGGGACATTGACACCCGCGAGGAACCAGCGGCCACCTTGCACGGGCACCAGGTGGCTCTTAGTGACGGGGCATGTGGTGGCGGCGGCAGCGGATACGGGCGCGGATGGAATACGGGATGTTGGCGGGAGGGCGAAGAGCAGACCCAGAATAAGTGCGCCAAAGGATGAAATGAAGAGAGTGCGCGTGTTGCGTGCAGAACGACGACGCATTGGTGTCTCCTTAAGTGATCAAATCAATCCCTCGTTACATTCTCAGCAGTACCTTTAGCAATCCTCTTGGGGTTGTTGCGTGGAGTCGAGGCTTTAGCCGAATAATGCCGTCTAAAGGATCGACACCTTTTCATAACCCGTTGAGGATTGCTACAGTATACTCTGTACAGATGATTTCCGGGTTAGCGGACGACGAGCGGCAGGTAGACGGAATAGCCCGCCGTCGTTGCCGTGAGTTGCCATGGCGCGTCGGTCTGTGACAGGGTGCGCCCGTTGGCCGTTACCGCGCTCTGGCGCAGTGCGCCGTCATCAACCAGCGTGATTACGGCGGCGCTCGCCGGTGTCCGTACCCGAAACGTGATCCGCCCCAGGTTTACTCGGCCCGTGGGGAACGGACTCGTGAGCGTGCCGCGTACCAACGCCACCTGCCCGTTGGGGTTGTCAATCTCCTGCTGGAGCGATAGATCCAGCGTCGGATCCCCCGTGATGGTGGCTACCTCCAGCAGCATCGGGTCGAAATTGAGATAGGCGGCGGCCCCGTCAATACCCGTCATCGGCGCGTTCACCGCCAGATCCAGGGCGAACGTTTCCCCCGCACGCAGATCCCGCACGACCTGGGCAACCACTTGCGGAGTATTCACCGTGGTGAGTGCGAGCGAAGATGACGCCAACCCCGCCTTGCCAAAGTTCTTGACGAGCAGCGAGAAGTCGAGCAGATTGATCATGCTATCGTTGTTGAAGTCGGCCCGACTATCGTAGCCGGTAGAACTGCTACTCTTCCCAAAGGTACCCGACAGCAGCGAGAAGTCGAGCAGGTTGATCTGATTATCATTGTTCGCATCACCACTCGGGAGTAATCCGAGGGAGAGCGTTGCGGTTCCGCTGGTGATCACGGCGGTGATCTGGACGCGCAGGGATTGTGGGTGTTTCACGCTGAGGGTATAGGTGCCGGGGACAATCCCCACGAGCGGGAATCGCCCGTATTGATCGGTGGTCAGCGTGGCCTGATAGGCAGGAGTGGAGGCTCCGGCGAGGGTGAGCGTGACCGAGAGCGGGACACTCAGGCGTACGCTGGGAGCCTGTGGGCGTCCCTCAAACGGCACGTCAACGGTAATCACCGACCCATCACGGATGGTGAGGGTGGCAGGAATAGTCTGCCCCAACTTCGAGACACCGCCGAAAGAGACATCACTTGGACGGGCCGTGGTTCGACTCATGCTGAGCAAGGTACCCGTGGGCGCGGCGGTGCGAGCGCGGAAAGTAACCGTCGCCAGTGAGAACGTCCCCTGAGGAAGAGAGGAGATCGCGCCCCGGATAAGGTCGAGGTGTCCGCCAATAGGGTCACTCTTCTGAGTCAAGGAGATGGGGAGCGAGGCACTGGGGATGATACTCACGACCTCCAGCACCGCCGGGTCAAAATCAAGGTAGACGGCGGCACCATCAATGGGCTGGGTGCCACTGCGCACCTCCACCGCCACCGCGAGCGTGCCCCCAACGGAAAGCGTTGTTGCGGCGGGAACGAGTGCCAGCACACTTCCGGTCGCCGCCGACGCCGTCGGGGTTGGGGTCAGGGTCGCCGCCGTTGGGGTCGGGGTCAGGGTCGTCGCTGTTGGCGGTATCGCCGTTGCTGTCGTCGCCGTTCGGGTCGCTGTTGCCGTTGGCGTCATTGTCACCGTGGGCGGGGTCACCGTGAGCGGGGTCGCCGTGAGCGCTGTCGCCGTCCGGGTCGCTGTCGCCGTTGGCGTGGGCGGTATCGCTGTCGCTGTCGCCGTTGCCGTTACCGTTGTCGGTGTCACCGGCGGGGTACTGGCCAGCACGTCATACTCAACGGTATTGCTCCAGACACCCGTGGTGAGATCCTGGATACGGTAGGCATAGTGCCCGATTTGCGCATTCATGGGCATCGTATACGGAGTAGCAAAGCTCCCGTTGGCATCGGCCTGGAGGGCCTGCTCGTAGTACGTGCCATCGGGCAAGCGGATGGACATATGCAACGGCCCATTCGGGGTGAAGCCGCTCCCGCTCTCATTCTGCTGCGCGCCACGGGTGAGTTGCAGGGGTGAAAGGATGATTTGGGGGGGGACGTACTGATAGGTGCCTACCTGATACCATGCACTCTGGAGTGATCCCGTCCACCACTTGTGATAGAAATTGCCATCAAGGCCAATGTGGAAGACATCCAATCGCCCATTACCCCACGAGATCGCCTGCGGTGCAAACTTTGTCTGACCACCGAGCGATTCCCAATTGCCCCAGCCGCTGCTGGTGTAGGCCAAGTGATACATGACATCATCGTCGCCGCGCACAACGACATCGGTACGATCAGGTGCCCACGAGACGACGGCTGGCTTGCCCAGGAGCGTGTGGCCCAAATTTTGCCAGGGACTCCATGTGGTGCCCGTGTCAGTTGACCAACTGTGATAGAGAAAGCCATCGGTTCCACGAACAAATGCCACCAGATGACCAGGCTGGGGCGAGATCACGGCAATATCGTCGTAGGTCGTCCCGTTCATCGAGGTCCAGTTTGTTCGGCCTCCAGTCCGGGTCCACGTCTGATGGTAGATAACATTATCCTCGCCATGCACAAAAATATCTTGGCGGTCAGGCCCGGACGTAATGACCGTTGGCACCCCACGATTTCTGATGCCCAAACTTTGCCAGCCGCTCCATGTGACCCCCGCATCGTCAGACCAATTATGGTAGAGAATGCCACCGCCATTGGCTAACACCTCTAGACTGTTGGGCTGCAGCGAAAATGCCGTCAGATCATCATTGGTCGTCAAGCCAGGCATGTGAATCCAAGGGCCACGCACCCCGCCCCGCGTCCATGTCTGGCGATAGATGGCCCCATCAGCAGCGTGGACAAAGAAATCCTGGCGGTCAGTCCCCCACGAGACGATTGACGGCGTTCCACTAATCGTAATCCCTAGCGGATCCCAGGAACCAACCCAGCTTGCACCGCCATCCCACCAGCGATGATTGGCAGCGCTGCTCGGGTCGCGGCGGAAGATCTCTAGGTGGCCGACTTGCAGGGAGAGCAGGGCGAAGTTGCCGTTGGAGGATGTTACTGGTGTACCAGTCGCCGAACCTGTGCAACGACCTCCGCTTTCCGCATTCCATGATATTCCCGGCAGGGTATCAATCGCTACTTGAGTCCCACCCTCTCGCATCTCAAAATGCAAATGGGGACCTGATGAATAACCTGTAGTACCTGAGAGCGCCAAAAGTTGACCTTGGTTAACTCTGTCTCCAACTGACACCTGAAATCCATTGGGCTGTATGTGGTTGTACCAACTAGTTAACCCGTTGTCGTGTGTTACTCTTACTTGGTTGCCATAATTCCCGTCCCATCCTACGAATACAACTGTGCCTGATTGGACTGCAATGAGGTGTGTACCTTCAGGCATGACAAAGTCAATTGCTTCTAGTACTGCTAAATGGCTATACTGAGGGCAACTAGGTCCCTGAACAATACTAAATGGCCCTCCCTCGAATGGCAGTCGAAAACCGCTGATCGATGGTGCGCTCTGCGCTACAGATCGAGTCCCGAACAGCAGCACCACAAACAGCAACGTAACCACACTCGCCAGCCTGCGAAACGTCATTGAGCGGTTCATGAAACGAATCCTTCCTGTAACACATTACATATATGACAGCGTTACCACCCCGTATCGTAAAGGTCATCCCTCGCTATCGCCACCTGTCCTTTTCATATGAGACAAAGCTCTTACCTGGCGGTAGTACTCAACCGCCGCTGCGGTGCGATTGGGCGCGTCGAGTTTGCGGCGCACGTTTAGCAGGTGCTGTTTCACGGTGGAGAGCGTTACCCCCAGGTGATCTGCAATCTTCGGCTCGCTGATGCCCTCGGCGACCAGTTCGATCACCCGGCGTTCTTGGGGACTCAGGGGCGTGCAGGCAGGTTTCTGGTTATCTTCCGGCTGCTCGTTGTGCAGGTCGTAGCGAACGGCGGCAGCCGTGCGGTTTGGTGCGCCCAGCTTCAGGCATACGCTATGCACGTGGTGAGTCACGGTCTGTGGCGAGATACCGAGCAGGTGGCCGATCTGTCTGTCGTTGTCGCCGCACACAACCCGATCCATAACGTAGTGTTCACGCGGCGTCAGAAGAGTGTCGGGAGAGGATGGCATCGGCGCGGGTTGTTTCTCGGTCATGTGGGTGGACTCCGTCACTCAGCGGATTACTCGTTACTTCAGTGAGCATGTTCGCCGGAGGTTTTCCCAACATGATTTCGGGATTGATGCAACGTCATCCCCGACCACATCCGATGGCTTGGGTGGCTTGCGGTACGGCTGGCACTATGGTACACTTGTGCGATGAAATTCTGATGAGGGGTTGTTGATGGATCTTGTATTTGAGTGGGATGAAGAAAAGGCGAAGAGCAATACACAAAAGTAAAGTAGTACCACCCGAAGATGGCGATATGCTTCCTGAGTATGATTTCTCTGGGAAGGTGGGTGTGCGTGGCGCGTATTATCAGCGTATGCGTGATGGCTATACCATTCACGTCAATCAATCTGATGGAACAACGCTTATCCAACATGTCATAAAGCCAGAGAGAACAATTACTCTTGACCCCGATGTGTACATGTATTTCCGTGATGCCGAGGCAGTGAATGCGGCGTTGCGGGCACTGATTCAACTGATTCCCGAAAAGAAGCGTCGCGCAAAGACGGCACGCACACCAGCGAAGCGCATCAACCGGTAATTGCTTAGTTATGGGTATGTATGTCACTCGAACCACCCACCTTGGATTCCCTTTGCGCGGCGTGTGAGCAGCAACTCCAGCGCTTTCGATTGCGCGGGGAGCGCGATACGACGAGCTGTGATGCGATTTTGCAGCGGGCTGTCACTCACGATGATCCGGCGATCACGGCGCTTATTCAGGTCAGTGAGCCGCTGGTTCGTCGGCAGTATCCGTTGCGGCAACGCGATGTGATTGATGACTGGATTCAGGACGTCCTGCTCCAGATTACGGTCGAAATGCGTAACCGTGAGAGTCCGTATGTGATCAATTCTCCGCCGCCTAAGCCCTTTGTCGCCTATCGGGCCTACCTCAAAATTACTGGCAGGAATCTGGCCTACGATCAGATCCGCGCTGAATCTGGTTCATTCACCGTGTCAATTGAGCAGGCTCAGGCCGAGTCCGGCGATGAGATCGCTGACCCGCACTCGGATATTGCAGAATTAGAGAAGCTCCTGCGCTTCGAGTGGCTGCTAGAGCGCATTCGCAAGCCGGTAGACCGCGAGATTTTCCGTCTGCGCTTTGGGCTGGATCTTTCGCCTGATGAGACGGTTGAGGCGCTGAGACAGCAGGGCTGGGATGTTGCTAAATCACAGGTCTTCCGCTCGGTTGAGCGCAGCATCCGTTATCTCAGTACGCTTCCTGATGTGCGCGATCTGTTTGAGGGGTGACCTGGGAAACGCGGCGTGAGTCTGGTTCAGATAACCATGCGATTCGCGTACAACACCCGATCACAATGGCCGCTGATGTCCGATTATCGGCTATCGGCTATCGGCTATCGGCTATTTTCACTTTAGTACAGATCTGAGCGACTGGTTTTATTGGTGGTTAAAATGAGGTAATGCGGTGGATAACACCAATGAGGCGATTGAGGAAGGCGAACTCCAGGCATACGTGAAGGGGGAGCGGTCGCCGCATGTGGGTGAGGCTCTCGCACATTCCCCCGCGATCCAGCACCAACTGGCGTTCCTGTCGCGTGCCAACGAGCGACTGCACGCTCTGGCTCCGCAAACGGTGATTCCCAGTGCGCAGGATATGGTTGATGTTGCCGCTGGTCAGGCTACGGCCCGCCAGCAGTTGCGGGTTGCTGCCTACCTGCGGATGAGCGCGTCTGGTCGCGCCCGCATGGCTTATTTGTTGGAAGGCACTGACACCAAGCGCCGGGATGCTCCATCGCTCTTCCTGGCCACGTTGCCGGTTGGCGGTTTTACAACCAAGAGCGACCGCGATGATCCGAGAGGGGGGACGGTGCTGGTTTCGGCGGAACTTGCGGCGCATGTGGTTGTCCGCATCCACCCGACTGCGGCTGATTCCTGGCGGTTGCGTGGCTACCTGGAGCAGCACGGCGAGCCGCTAGGGTTTACGGCGGTGGTGCTGCGCACGCCGTATGGCGGGCGTCGCACGCGCACGACCGACGATGGTGGTTTTTTTACCTTTGAAAACCTCCCGGTTGGCAGTTACCATGTGCGTATCGCCCTCGATGCGGGCATCCTCCTGACTCCGCCGATTGTGCTTGGTGATGCGCCGCACTAGCGCGAACCCGGCCTTCCAGCAACTCAAAGACGCGATTGTTGCGGCGTGTAGTCAGGGCACCTACGAACAGGTGCAGGCGTTGATCCTGCAGGCGTGGGCCATCGCTCAGGCCAGCGGTCTGCCTACCGATGCGGCGGAGGCCCACTGGTGCGCGGGGCTGGCCGACATGCATCGGGACAGTGCGGCGGCACTGGCGCACTTCGACGCCGCTTACACCTCTTACCGTGATGATCCGGTTCTGGCGGCGCGCATACAGGTCAACCGAGGGCCGCTCCTGGCTCGGTTGGGCCAGGTTGACGCCGGGGTTGCGGCGCTGGCGGAGGCCGAGGCAACGCTGCGTACCCACGGGCTGATTGAACGACTTCCCTCGCTGCTGATCAACCGTTCGGATCTGGAGGGTCGCGGATCGCGCTACCGCGAGATGCTCGCCTATGCCCGTGAGGCCGAGCAGGTTTCGCTGCACTGCGAGCATGCGGATGCGGCGATCATGGCCTGCATTAATCAGGCGTTTGCCGGCATGTTCCTGGGTGAACTGGGGCTGGCGGCAGATGCGCTTGATCGCGCCCGTGCGCTGGCATTGGCCGAGGATTACGCGGATCTGGTGGCACGGGTGGCGCTGAATCAGGCTCACCTGAGCATCGTGCAGGATAAGTTAATGCGGACGCTGCGCCTGCTGCACGAGGCGCGATCCTCTTTTCCTCCCGAACTGGCGGTTGAGGCGGCGACTGTGGCTGTTGAGGAGGCCACGCTCTACGAGCGGTTGGGCATGTACGAGGAGGGCTATCGGTCGGCCCGCGCCGCCGCGCATCTGTTTGCGGCGCACCCGTTCGTTGAAGAGAGCGTTGAGGCATCCCTGCTCGCGCTGCGGCTGGCCCTGACCGCCGAGCGCGTCCTGCCGCCATGGGTCTTTGATCAGATCCGCTGGCTGGTGCGCGACCGCGAGATCGTGCGGGGACAGGCGGTTGCGTTGGCGGATCGGGCCTCGCCCGCGCTGCGCACGCTTCTGGCCGCACTGCAATCCCACCCGGCGCTTCAGCCTGCGGCAGAGCGGGCGACGCTGCTGTCCCAGGCAGACGAGGCCGTCGCGACACTCGACATGCTCGATGTTCCCGTTATCGCACTCCACGCACGTATGATCGCCGCCGATCTGGCAGCCTTGATGCGTCAGGATGCCGCGCCGCGCTACCGGACGATTGCGGCTCAGGCGGCGAATCGTGGTCAGCCGGGACTAGAACAGCAGGCGCTGGAGGGTCTGGCGACGGTGGTGCGGGGCCGTGCGGTCAGCGCGGCCCTCCAGCGCGCCGCCGATTTGGCGGCCTCAATGCGCAGAACCATGCCGGTTGAGGAGCTGAAAGCCCGCGCCCTCACCCACCAGTCGCTGCTGCATACACGGCTGACCGAGGCGTATCTGCGCGAAGGACGACCCGCCCTGGCCCTCGATGCCCTGCTGACGATGAAGGGAGGAATCTGGGCCGATCTGATCGCGCCCCGACCGCAGGAATCACCCCACCCGGCATGGCAGACGGCCCGTACCGCGCTGATTTTCTGGGAAGAGCGACTCCGCGACGCAGATGGCGAGACGGAACGTGCGATCTGCCAGGGCCATATACGTGACGCGATGCTGACGCTGCGGGCCGTGCGACCGGAGCGGATCTCGCATCCATTCCCTTCGCTCGAAGCGATCCAGGCCCATATTCCCACCGGGGCGGTGGCGGTCGAGTATATGCTCGGCGAGCGTCAGGCGATGGCGTGTGTGCTGACGCGATCCGCCGCGCCGTGCTGGATTACCTTGGGCAAAACGGCGGCGATCCGCGATGTTGCTGAGCGTCTGGGGCTGCGGCTGCAGACGCTTGCGAATCTGTCGCCCAGCGTACAACAATCATGTGCACTAACCCAGCGCCGCGCCACGGACATGATCTTTGCCGAACTGCACGATCTCCTGATCGCGCCGCTTGGCCCGCTGTTGGCTGATGCACCGCTTATCCTCGCCCCCGACGGGGCGTTGGCCGACTTGCCCTGGGCCGCGTTTTATGATCGCACCAGCCCGACAACACCGTACCTGGGCCAGCAGCACACCCTGAGTCTGGTGCCGTCCCTGGCGGTGCTGGCCCTGGATCTGCCTCCGGTCGCATCTGGCCCGCCGCTGGCTCTGGGCTGCGCCGACGCGGGGATTGCGCCACAGGTGGCGGCGGAACTGGCCGCCTATGCGCAGATCTTCCCCACGGCGCGGATCGTGCCGCAGGCCACCTGTGGCGATCTGGCTGGGGCGAGTGGCGCAGCGCTGCTGCATATCAGCGCCCACGGACGGCTAAATGCCCAGCAACCGCTGCTCTCGGCGATTACCCTGGCCGATGGGCCGCTGCTGCTGGCCGACGTGTTCAATCTGAACTTGACCGGCACGGCGTTGGTGGTATTGAGCGCCTGTGAAACCAACATCGTTGCGCCATTGGGAGGACTCGCCCTGGCACTCTCCGGCTCATTTCTGGCCGCCGGAGTGACGGCAGTGGTTGCCGGACTCTGGCAGATTGACGCCGAGGCGGCGCGGATCTTCGTCGAGGGCTGCTACCGGGCGTTGCGTAGTGGTGTTGGACTCGGCTCAGCAATCCAGCAGGCCCAGGCCAACGTGCGGGCATCAGGCTACGATCATCCCTACTACTGGGCGGCGCTCCAGCCGCTGATGCGAGTTGCGGATCTGATCGTGCCGGTGCGGGAATAAGGGCAATGGGGCTGTCGCAAAGTCTCGCAGATCGCTCGTGCCGTAGGCGTAAACGCCTCGGCTACTACCTGCGACGGCCGCTGAAGCGGCCTCAGACAGGTCGCTTCAGCGACCGTCGCAGACCTAGCCGGGGGCTTCAGCCCCCGGCGGGTGTCGCTCGGCGTGACATGACGCCGGGGTGACTTTTGCTCCATGAGTGGTCGCTGGTGTCCGGCTATCGGCTATCGGCTATCGGCTATCGGCTATTCTCACGTCAGCGCACAATCACCGGCAAGAAAACCCGCTGCGGGATGGATGATTGTACACTCAGATTGAACGGCGGGATCAAAACATCGTTTGGCATTGGCGATGGGTCACCACTCAGTTGCGGCGGTATGCCCTGCGCGAGAAAGCGCGTCCAGCCGCTGTCGCGTGTCGTGTCGAACAGGCGGTGTTCCACATAGGCATTGTAGGTGCTACTGCTGCTGCTGCGCGGTGGGTAAAAGATCGCCAGCCCCGTTGCCTGTTCCAGCGTCACCGTGAAACTCCGATCTCGGCCCTGGAACGGGTCGTAGCCCACAAACTGCCCCGAGGCGTGGTCTTCGTAGATCACAAAGGGTGCAACGCCCTGGGCTGTATTCCCCGCCACCGCGTCAATCACCGCGCCCGCCGCGCTCTGGACGTTCACGTCACTCACGCTGGTCTTCACCCGCGTGGCAAAGTCGCTTAGATCCACGTAGCTATCCTCTAGGTCTATCTCCAGGTAGACGCCACCAGAGTCGTACTTCTGACTCTCATTGCGCAGCGTGCGTAACTGACTGACATTGGTACCCGTGTTGACTTTTGTATAGGCGAGCAGTTGGTCGCCCAACGTACTCACTCGCTGGTTCAGGTCGGCAAAACGGGCCATATCAAATACCGAAATCGTATAGGGCCGCCCCCACGCCCGCACGGCGCTGGCGTATGCCTGGGCGACATCGTGGGCGTAGATATGCGGGTTTGTTGCGCGTCCGGCGATTTGGAGGTAGGTGTCGTAGGCGAAAACGCCCCAGCCGGTGTTGGGCGAGACGATCATATACTGAGCGAGATCGGCGGCAATCGCGGCGTCCTCCAGCAACCCGAACGAACACGCATCAACGTGCAGCACATCGAGCTTGCGGGCTCCGTTGTCGGTGGCCTGCTGGAGCGCGGTACGCAACTCAATCGGCGTCAGAAACGCCTTGCCCGTACTATCGCTGCTGTTGTCCTGACCGAAACCAACCACCCCGTTAGCGTGATCAACCAGCGACAGGGCGTAATAATCGCTCTGGAACGTCGCATAACCCCAGCGCACAAAGTCGCGCAGGGTTTCCATCTCGTCCATGCGGGCTTCGGACAGAGTCACGGTGCCCCATCGGCCATCGGATAAGAGGGTGTAACGGCGAGTGTCGTTAACCCCCGGCCCGTCGTAGAGAACGCCAACCTGGACGTTAGCCAGAGCGCCCGCATTCTTCAGAAAGGTGCGGTGGCTACAGCCCGGCCCGCAACGCTCCAGGGTGGCATCAATCGCCAGCTTCGGCTCACGCGGCATCGGGCACATCGTCACGCTCCCAGGCAGCCTTGATATTCGCGCCCACCGCTGGGTCGGCACCGCGTTGCCCCCAGATTGGTGCCAACTCTAGCACCAGTCGGCGCAGATCCTTCATGGCCGCTGCCCGTTGCTCGGCGGTGATCAGCTCCTGGGCCTGGAGAAAGCGCAGCCAGGCCGGGGTGAGCTCAAGCGTAGCGATAGCCTCGTAGTAGGCTGAGGTGAGCGGGTCGAACATCTGCGATAGGAAGTGGTTCAGGGTAGTGCGGTCAGGGACGAGCAAGCTCGCCGCAGCCGCTGTGCCTGTGGCCTGCGGCTTCCCCTTCGCCTTTGGCGGGTGCGCGACCCGGCCGATCCGCCCGGCGCGCCTGTCGGCGATGTAGATGACGAGGGTGGTGCGGGCCAGTTCGCCTCGGCTAAGCGCGACACCCTCGGCGCGCCACAGCTCGCCCTGGAAGCGCAGGCTCAGCCGATTGATCTGCTCGTCGTCGATTCGGCCCGCACGATCCCATGTGTCCTCCGACCCGCCGGTGAGCAGCGCGAACAGGTCGCTGAGCGACTCGCCGTCAACCGGGGCGAAGCGCTCCAGTTCTGTGATAAGCTCAGGGTCGTTGGTGCGCGGCGCGTCGGCGCGTGCAAGGTAGGCGAGGAGCGTGAGTTGCTGGCCCTCGGCGGCGAACTCTACATCGGCCCCTTCGAGATACTCATCCGAGTCGCGCACAAGCGGCCATGCCTGTTGCATCATGTCGGCGACCAAGGCGAGGTGCCCGTGGTAGGCTAAGTGGTCGCGCACGGCATAGAACGTGTCCAGGTCAATGCCCGCCTGCCCGGCCATCGCCGCCGCAAGCTCGGGGATCTGCCCGACGCGACCATTGTCTACGGCATCGGCGATTTGCCACTGGAGGTAGTACGCCTCGCTCGCCTGATAGAGGTCGGGCCGAGCGAGGCGTAGCTCGTCGAGGAGACCCAAGATCGCCGACTCAGGCCCCTCGTCATAAATGGCGGTCAACATCTCGAAGGTAAGTTCATCGTCAAGTACGTGTTCAGCGAGGCCGCGCCGGAAGAGCGCCGGAAGAGCGTCGGACTCAGCATCCTCGAACTCCTCCCAGAGCAACACGCGCGCCTCGTCCTCAGGGCTGAGCGGCTTCGGCTCAGGCAGCTCAGGCAGCTCAGGGAAGTCGGCGAATTGCCTCGGGAAGTTCGGCGGGTTGACCTCCAGCGCGCGCACCGTCTCGGCCAACCCTTTGGCGGCCTGACGTGCGGATGCCTCGTCCTTGGACAGGCAGCACTTCTTATACTTCTTGCCACTGCCGCAGGGGCAGGGGTCGTTGCGTCCTACCTTCATGTCTACCACCTTTCGCTCTCATCGAACCGCTGCGCACGGTCGGGGATGCTCGGAATGTCCTCGGTGTTGATAGGGTGCCTCCAGATAGAACTGGTAAATATAGCAATCCTCTCGGGGTTGTTGCGTGGAGTCGAGGCTTTAGCCGGATAAGGCCGCCTAAAGGCTCGACTCCTTATCGTCGGCCACCGTGACCAGCAGGTCAATATCCTTCGGGCTGGCCTTCGTGGTCGTGAGCGAGCCGAGCAGGGCGATGCGTGATACGCCGGGGAGCATTGCGGTCGCATGGACGAAGAGCAACGCGCCGGCGAGCAGGTGCGTGCGGATGGGCGGCAGGGATGCCAGATAGCGCTGTACCGAATCGTTCACGCTGGGTACCTCTCACGCTTCGGTGATCACCGTCAGGCCAGCGATCACCGTCATCACAGATCGCTCCCCTTTAGGGGCGGAAGCCCAAGAGCTTTAGCCTTGGGAGGAAGCGCCCCGCTTTAGCGGCTTTAGCCCAATGCGGCGGTATAGGTGTACCCGTCAGATCGATGGACAGTGCGAAAGAATCGGTGATTGAGTCCCTGGATCTTCGCGCTGGTGGTGGTGATGTTGAATGCCCCGCTGGCGCGCACGGCCACCCGCCCACTATAGACACCCTGCTTTGTGCCGGTCGTGACCGTTGCACGTGCAATGTCTCCGGTCTGAAAGCCAAAGTGGCGCTTGACCCGCTGGCGGTGCCGAATGGGAAAGCCGTACGTGTTGAGACCCGCCATCTGGCGATTTCCGTGGCCGGTGGCCGTGATCAGCAGCGGGCGCACGCCGCGCACGTCCAGCGCCTCGGGCGTGCTGGCCCCGACGCAGGCGGCATCGTGCCAGTGGGCCTTCTCCAGCCCCAGGCAGGTACGGTTGAACTTCGTGCGCCCGCCGGTGCCGACCTCCACGGGCAGGCCGGTGGCGACGAGGTGCTGATACATAGCCCAGCGGGTCGTGTTGACCGCTGCAGCGTCCTTCAGTGGGCGGCGGGCCTGCGCCTGGATGTCCGGGTGGCCGAACTCCTCGGCGGTCTGCGTGCCTTTCTTGATGTTGCACGGCTCGCACGCGAGCGAGAGGTTGGAGATGCGGTCGGAGCCGCCCCGCGCCCTCGGGAGGATGTGCTCGACCTGCAAGGGTGTATCCTTCGCGCCGCAGTAGGCGCAGCGGCGACCCCACTTTTCGAGGAGATACTGACGCACCTCGTAGCCGGCCAGCGTGCCCTGCTGATACTCGACGCCGCTGATCTCGGCGTTCTCACGCAACTGCGTGTCGAAGCGCACCAGCTCGGTGCTGATGGCCGCGACTGGCACCACGCGCAGCAGCCTTCTGACCCAGGTGAGCGTCGTATCGACCCGATGCTGGAGCGACGGGGCCAGCCAGCCCTCGGGCCGCCGCCGGTTGAGGAAGCGGGGCTGGCGGTAGCGGGTCTTGCGCTGTCGCCGACTGCGGCGGCTGGCCCGCCGACTGAGCAGGGCGTCGCGGATGGCCTGTCCTCGGTGGGTCAGCTCGCCCGCCCAGACGACGCGCCCGGTCGTGCCTCGACTGAGCTTGCCGAAGTCTTCAGCCACCACCGCGATCCCGGTGGTCTTGCTGCCAGGGTCGAGCTTCAACCGATGGGGGTGGGTGACGCTCTCGGCGGCGAGCCGGTCTTTGAGGATGATGGTGAACGGGTAGCGCCGAAAGACGGCGGCCCGCCCCTTCTTCAACAGCAGGCCCGCCCGCCGGTGGCTGGTGGGGTCGAGCGGCTTCCGGTCGTGGCTTAAAACAAAAACCATTGAAGGATTACTCCTCAGTCCCTTGCGGGAGAATGTTCGCCTCGACAATGCACATCGGGCTTGTCGAGCCTGCGACCTCCCGCCCTTGCCCCAGGCGGGTGTGATCGCAGACGACAGAGCTTCCGGCTGGCAGACGCACCAGAAAGGTGTCATGACCCGTTGTGCGTAGGCTCTTGCGAGCCTGAGTCTGGTCAGTACAGGCCCATCGCGGCGAACCGCTACAAGCCCAGGTGCTTTAGCCCTGGGTTACTGACCGCGATGGCGAGCTCCTGGTTGCGCAGATGCTTGGCATAGCGCTCAGCCCTCCTCACGCACCTCTTCGATTATGGTCATCGCTCACCTCCTGTTGCGCTGCCTTCATTATACCGCCCTCGCGCCGCAGAAGGTCGCTCCTACCTGAGCATGCCAGGGCATGAGCAACGTCCTCAGAAACCCGGTCGCCCGGCGACTGAAGTCGCGGGCTACATCTACGACGCCCGCCTGCGCGGGCTATCCTAGCCCGCGCAGGCGGGCGTCATCGCCAAGAGCCGAGGGCTTTAGCCCCACGGCGATACGGTGACAGGACGTTGCTCAT
>CAIXLU010000232.1 GCA_903920315.1 uncultured Oscillochloris sp. | reverse complement strand
GCTTTATAATTGCGGTTTAGGAAATCGCCCTGTCACGCTGAGCGCAGCGAAGCGTCCCGGCGATGATAATGCATACCGGGACGCTTCGCTGCGCTCAGCGTGACATGTGTGACAGGGTGACTTTTGCTCTATGCCAGTTTAGGTAATTATAAGGCGCTCTGACGCGCCTGAAACCTGAAACCCTATGGATGCACTCGCCCGTCTCTCCAAAGCGGCTGATGGCCTGCTCTTCTCCAGCGAGTCCGACTACCCGCTGGAGGTGTTCGTCTGGGAAGGAGCAACCCCCTTCTCTCCATCATTGCTCTATCAACTGACGACGATGCCGGACTCGGTCGAGGTTGCCACGGACGACCTGGATCGCTTCTTCGCACCCATGCTCTTCCTTGAACCAGACTCAGGCCCAGAAGTGCGGGCGCGGGTAGCTCGTTTCCGCAGCCTTATTAAGCTGATGCGCCGTCATGTGCGTGATCTGGCCGTCTACAAACTTGGCCGTGTCGAGATGCCCGCTTTTATTGTCGGGAACCTCGCCGATGGCCGCGTCGCCGGGTTGCGTACTACGGTTATTGAGACCTAATCTACAAGTGAGCATCCTATGCCCCTCCCATCAAAGAACCAGATGATCAGTTGGATCCTCCCGCTCCTCGTCGCCCTCATCGCACTGATAATCTACACCACAAACAGCCAGAAACCCGACACTGCCAACGGCAATCGCAACCTACGCCTGGGCAACCCCAGCACCGCCGTCCACGACCCCGCGCAGCCCGACAATTATTTGATCGAGCGCCCGCAGTACGTCCTCTCCTACAACCGCGATCACGGCACCCCCAACTGGGTGAGTTGGCGACTCACTGAGAGCGATCTGGGCGACGTTCCGCGCAGCAATGTGTTTAAGTCTGACACCACGATGTTGCCTGATGAGTGGTATCACGTAAGGACGGATGACTACACTGGATCGGGCTATGATCGTGGCCACATGTGTCCGTCAGCAGATCGCAGCGCACCACCTGAGGAGAATAATCAAGCCACCTTCCTCCTCACAAATATCCTCCCGCAGGCTCCGAATAACAACCGGGAGGCATGGGAGCAACTTGAGTCAGACTCGCGCTCGTGGGTGCGTAAGGGTCACGTCCTCTATGTCATCGCCGGGGGGGATGGTGACAATGGGACAATCGCCGATGGCAAGATCCAGGTGCCAAAATACACCTGGAAGATTATTGTGGTTATGCCAGTGGGGGAGAGCGATATTACAAAGATCACCGCCGAAACGCCAGTGATCGCGGTGCGTATTCCCAACAATCTTAACGAGAAATTCGGCGATTGGGAGACTTACCAAGTCACTGTCGCCAAGATCGAGTCCATCACCGGCTATCACTTCTTCACCAATCTATCGTCCGAGATCCAGCAATCTCTCAAAACAAAGAAGGATCCGGTTCCGGCAACGTAGGAACGCAGCAGCGCGGTGCTGCGTCCCTCAGAACCCAGCGCAGCGCATCGTAGGTCATGCCGTTGGCCAGCAGCGGCACGGTGTGGGCCAGTAGGGTGACAATGCGCAGGGGACGGCCCATGCCCGGAACCACCAGGGCCACGGGTGCGCTCAGTAGCAGGATGAGGTGCAGCATACCCACATCGGTGGGCTTGGCCCTCCCACGCGCCGCCACCGCCAGCAGGGCCGCTGTCAGGCTGGCGATGGCCCCCACCCCAACGGTGGGTACCCGCCCTCGCGCCGCCCACAGCGGCAATGCCAACAAGGCGCACTGGAGCGCGGCAGCATACGCGATCAGCCCTGGCCCAACCCGCAGCCCGTCAGGTGTCTCCTCCGCCCCCAGCATGATCGCCGTGGTACGCGCACCACGCGCCCGATCATTCCCCAGATCACGCAGCGATCCGTGAACCCCGTTCACCATCAGGATGAGCAGCAGTTCGTAGGCAATCAGCGTCCGGGTCAGCCGATTCACTGGCTGGCCCGATACCGTTGCGCCATAGCCAATCAGCAGCGCCCAGCTCGCCCCCTGCACCAGATCGGTCAGCGGCGGGAAGGGGCACATTTTCCCCCAACGGTTGTAGATCGCCATCAGGACAAAGGCAGACGCAAGGTAGAGACGCCCCGGCGGGGCGTCTCTACGCCCCACGAGACGCCCCACCGGGGCGTCTCTACGATCATCGCGAACAACCCACCGATCCAGCGCAAACGCCACCGGCACACAACCCAGCGCGATCACGAGGGCAGCCTGCGGCGACATATCCCCGCGCACCAGGGGGTAGTCGGCGCGTAGAGGCTGCGTGCGGTCAATCTCAAGGTCGCATACATCGTTATGCACGTAGGCAAAGGCGTGAAAGGCCGCCGCAATCCCGAGCAGCCCCAGCGTGCGCCGCATACCAAGCTGTGGCTCCGTACTGCCCGCCCCCAGCAGCGGCAGCGTCGCCGTTGCCCCAAAGGCTGAGAACCGAAGGAATCGATACAGATCTAGGAGCATTCGAATCCACACTACAAACGGCTGCTAAGTCGTCCACTCACTCAGGCGGAAGCCTGCCTCGCGCAGCATACGGAAGACATTCGCGGTGTAGGCGGCGATCACTTCGCTGGGTTGGCGGGCAGTGGCCAGCATATTCATCGCCGACATCGCCATCTGGCGGCGGATCTTCGGGTAGTGGACGCACGAGTAAACCACGTGATTGTACATGCCCAGCCAGTAGATGTAGCGGCGCACCAATTCGGTATCGGCGGCAGCGACTACCTGGCGCTGGAGATTGTCGCTCAGGCCAGCTCGGTTCATAAATACGTCAACCGCATCCAGATGCAGAGTGCGAATGGTGGCCAGGGTTGGCACCAGAGTCTGCGGGTAGGCTGAGGGTTCCATCCCCGACAGCAGATCGCCAAGCAGGCGAAATGTCGGCTCGGGGTAGTAGAAGCCCACAGCGGCCAGGCCAGCCACGCAACGTGCGATCTGGTGGTCGTCGCCCCGCAACTGTCCATCCTGAAGCAGCAGCTCGATGACGGGCATGGTCTGGCCGACCTTGCCATAGGCCAGGCCAAGCGGCAGCAGCAGAATATCGAACTGACTGAGAATACTGGGTGTCTCGCCGTAGATCAGTTCGGCATGGTCAACAAACAGGCGCTCGGTCAGTTCCTCGATCAGCACGGCCCAGGCGGGCGGGGTGTGCGGAATCAACGCCACAAAACTGAGCAGCACCCAGAGTCTGCCGGGGCCGGGCAGGCGCTCGAAAAGTACCCGAATCACCGGCTCAGCGGCGGCAAAATTCTCAACTGCATGAATGGCGATCTGAGCCACGCCCACGAGGTTAAAGAAAATATTCCCACCACGCAGTAACGCCTCCAGCGTCTCCCCATGCGCGGCCAGCGGCACAGCCGGATCAAACAGCGGCGCAGCCCGCACCAGCAGCGCCCGCTCATCAATCGGCAGGGCAAAAAACTGCTCAATCGGCATTATTTCGGCCAGCATAATTGTGTCAATGATTGGCTGCGAAAAGGCGCTGGCTACGGCCTGAAAGATCAGATCCTCAATTGTTTTTCCGAAGATCCCGGTGTTAAGAATATCCAGGTGTAGACGCTGCTTGGCCAACTCGTAGTACAGCTCCACCGTGCGGTCAATCACGTCCTGGCGCTCACAATGGTTAATATAAATCACCACCGAGAGTTCAAAGAAGAACTCCACAATGTTGCGTAGATCGCGCAGAGCGCCGGGGCCAACCCGCGAAACCAGATCCTTCAACAGATCGTAGGTAAAATCAGGATCGCTGCGCCAGATCAAATAGAGCGCGTCGCGAGCCACACGGCGCAGGGCCGGACTACCCTTGGTAGCCGCCCAGAGGAAGATCTCGCGGGCACGCGGGCCGATGTAGTAGGCCGCCTTCAGCCCGGTGCGCCGGGCCTCGTCCGATTCCCGCTGGCAGAGTTGCTTGATCATCTCGCTGGCGGCAGCCGGTTCGTCGGCGTGCAGTTCCACCAGACTCTCTACCACCAGTTCGCGCAGTTCAACATCAGGCGACTGCGCCAACTCGGCAAAGCCGTCGGGCTGGCGATAGATCAGCAGGGTGGTACGGGCTACATCCCAGGCCAAGGGAAAGCTGCGCACCCGCGCTAGCAACCCGCCCACCACCGGGCCGATTCCGTCGCGGGCCACTCCCTCGCGCAGAATATGCCGGGCCAGCACGTAGGCTCCCACCTCGGCGTAGGTAAACCCGACCATCTCGCCTGTTAGCAGGTTGCCGTTTAGCTCGCTCAGCACGCCACCATCCAGCAGGCGCGTATACGCCGAATCCGGGTCGTCGCTGAGCAGGTCGGCGCGCATCTGGTCGTTGCGGGCCAGATCGCGGATGGGCACGGCGGCCTGTCCACGGCGCAGAATCTCAGCGGCTAGTTCCTCAATAAAAAGCTGCTCGCGGCGTTGACGCACCCGTTCATCAAAGAAGCGCCGGAAGATGCCCAGACTCAGCCCCCGCGACGCCACCACCACCGGGCCGTCGCGGTACGACTCGCTGAGCATCCGCAGAAGCAGCGGCTTGCGCAGCCGCTCGCGCAGATGCAGGGGCAATCCTTCCAGCGGCGTCTGGATCTGAAAGAAACGGCGGTAACGTTCGTAGGCGCTCGCCAACTCGGCAGGAAGAAATGGCTCCAGACGCAGGAAAGGCTCGCCATCGGCGGCGTAGTGATAGGCACCCCAGAAGAGCCGGGTGGCCCCCGCACGGTCGAGTTGACTCCAGGTGGCGCTATTACAACTGATCACAATTCGCAGGTGCGGGCTGGACACCCGGCCTACCAGACCATCAATCTGTTTGAGCAGCGCCTCAGGGCCAGACTGACTACCGCTACGGTATTCGTTGAGCGCATCAAAAATAATCACCAGACGTTTGCGGACAGTGGCGGCCAGTTGCGCAATCTGGCCAAGGTCGCCCAGCAGCAACTCGGGCATCTCGCGGCCCAGATCGCGCGCGATCTCCTTGTCAATGTCGGGGCCAAGCGAGCCACCACAGCGGTAGAACAGCACCGCATCGCCGGAATCGCGCAGGCCAGCGACCCAACGCGCCAGCAAACACGTCTTGCCCACGCCCGAGTCTCCGAGCAGCAGTAGCGCCCCACTCGGGCCGACAAGGAATGCCGCCAGTTCGTCTTTGGCTGCGCTGCGCTCCACATACACCTCAGGGATGTACGTACCAAGACGCCGTGCGCTGCCCTGAAGCTCACGCAGCACATAGTCGCATTGCTGATTGGCAGCTTCGCGTACCTGCTCCCAGCCAATACTGATCGGCCTAACGGCGGCAGGTGCCGATGGGGCCGAAATGGGCGCAGCGCGGCGGGATACGGGCGCGCCGATAGAGGTATGCGCAACTGGGATGCCAGATTCCCGCAGAGCGTGGCGCATCGCCGCTGCCGAGGGCGGGCGGTCATCGCGATTAATCGCCAGGGCACGGCCAAACAGATCGCCCATCTCGGGCAAAACCTCAGGATTCAGCTCACGAATCGGGCGTAGCGGATCGGATCGCCCCGCCAGCAGAGCCTCAGCGCGCACCGGCGCGTTGGCTGGTGGTCGGTCGGTGAGCAAATGGTAGAGGGTAGCCGCCAGCGAATAGAGATCAGAGCGCGGATCGGTGCCACTGGCGTCAATCTGCTCCAGAGGCGCGTATTGTAACGTATAGCCAAAGAAACTCGTCTCTTGATCGGCACCGCGAGCCAGGCCAAAGTCGAGCAGCACAATCTGACCATCGGGCGTAAGCTTGAGGTTCTGCGGCTTAATATCGCGGTGGACAACCGGCGGGGTGCGGGAGTGCAGATATTCCAGAGCAGCCAGAAGCTGATCGGCCCAGTCAAGAATATCCGAGAGCGGAAACGGACCACTACGGCGGGCGTGAAGGGCAGATAGATCGGCACCACTGAAGAACTCCATCACCAAAAATCGATCCGTGCCATCGCGGAAATAGTCAATCACCTTCGGCAGTGCCGGATGGCGCAGACTCGCCAGGAGCTGAGCTTCACGCTCAAACGCCTCCGCATTCTCGGCGGTGGTTCCGATCATCTGCTTGAGGGCAACGGTATTTCGCAGACGCAGGTCAATTGCCTCGTACACCGCGCCCATACCGCCGCGTCCAATCAGACGGACGATCTGGTAGCGCTGGATCACGAGCGAGCCGGGCTCGATCATAGATGCACCCTCACCGTTGTTCCTCACCAATCTACGACACATTGTAGCACAGAGGGTAGAAGCAGAAAAAACTTGGTAGGGCGCGTGTAAAGATAGCCGATAGCCGATAGTACGACAGTTGTAACTATTCCTCGTCGTTCGGATTTGCCTGCATATGACGATGGAAAGGATGTTCGGGATCACTAAAAGTGCGCAAGAGTCAAAAATAAACCGGCATTGACAGTGGCGGGGGGCAGCAACAGTGGCAGGACGATACATCAACCCTGATGACCCACCGAGAGAATAGATACCCGCCAGGGCTGGTGTGGTATCATGCGTTCATGTTGGACGACTGCACCAGAATGATCTTTCCAGCCAGCGGCGAGGCCACCCTGCCGCTGCTCTTTGCGCCCCAGGTGCTGCGCTGCGTAGCTGCAGGCCCCGGTGGTCACCCGCTGACGGTATTGCTCGACACGGGTACCGACCCGTCGGCGATTGATCTTGGCCTGGCCCGCCGCCTGGGACTGCGCATTGGCGACTTCGCCCTTGGCTCCGATGCCGCCAGCGATAGTGTCCCTTTTACCGAGACGGTGCTTCCCTGGCTGCGGCTGGGCGATCTGACGCTGCGCGATCTCTATACGGTTGCGGTAGATCTGAGCCGGGCACCCTTTAAAATCGATCTTGTCCTGGGTTACAACGTGTTGTCCAGTTTGACGTTGAGCGTCAGTTACGCCAGCCGTTGCCTGCACCTGCGTCACCCCGATATCGATCCTCCGCCCCCCGGCCCCTCTGGCGTAGCCCTGCCCCTGCGCTTCGTCAATCACTTCCCGGCCTTGGCCGACCTGCGGGTAGCGCATGCGGATGGTAGCGTTGATCTCCCCTTGGCGACGATTGATACGGGTTCAAATAGCGGCCTCACCCTTGGGCGCGACATGGTCGCCCAGGTTGGGATCTATCGCGACGCCGACCGGGCCAGCGCTAGTCATGGGCAGGGTTTTACGAGCGACACGGCGGTGCTTACAGGTGCCCTGGTTGATCTGCACGTCGGCCCCTTCGCCCTGCGCGACATCGAGATTGATGCGCCCCTCGGTGGCCCTGGCGACCTCGGACGAGCCGGGCGGGTGAATATCGGTAATCGCCTGCTCTCGCGCTTCGCCCGCTTCACCCTCGACTATCGCCGCAGCCTGTGTGTGCTGGATGTGTAGGCATACCGATGAATTTCTACTCCATTTATTCCCACGGATTCGCCCGCGCCGCCGTATGCGTACCTGCTTTGCGCGTGGCCGATCCGACCTTCAACGCCGAGCGCACCATCGCCCTGGCCCGCCGTGCCGCAGAGGCGCATGCCGCCCTGGCGCTCTTCCCGGAGTTGGGCATCTCGGCCTATAGCAACGATGATCTCTTCCACCAGGACGCTCTGCTTGACGCGACGCTTGCGGCACTGAGACAGGTTGTAGACGCCAGCGTCGAGCTGAATCCGCTGCTGCTGGTGGGCGCGCCGCTGCGATTCGAGGGTCGGCTCTTCAACTGTGCGGTAGCGATTTATCAGGGCCAGATCCTCGGCGTGACTCCTAAGAGCTACCTGCCGAACTACCGTGAATTTTACGAAAAACGTCAGTTCGCCGCCGCCCGCGATGCCCTAGCCCGCGAGGTGCGCCTCCTCGGTCAGACGGTTCCCTTTGGCAACGACCTGATCTATGTGGCCGAAAACCTACCCGGCCTGCTCATCCACAGCGAGATCTGCGAGGATGTCTGGACGCCGCTGCCGCCCAGCACCTTGGCCGCCCTGGCCGGGGCTACTGTCCTCTGCAATCTCTCGGCCTCCAATATCACTATCGGCAAGGCCGATTATCGCCGCAACCTGTGCGCCGCCCAATCGGGGACGTGCGTGGCCGCCTACCTCTACTCGGCGGCTGGCCCCGGCGAGAGTACCACCGATCTGGCGTGGGACGGCCACGCCCTGATCTACGAGAACAACGAGCGTCTGGCTGAGTCGCAACGATTCGCCGATGATGAGCAGGTGATCTTGGCCGACATTGACCTGGAGCGGCTGATCCAAGATCGCATGCGCTTGGGCAGCTTCACCGATAGTGTCGCCGACCAGCGCGAGCGCCTGCGTCAGATGCGTCATGTCCCCTTTACCTTCCACGTACCTACCGGCGAGGTGCGTCTGCTGCGGAATATCGAGCGTTTTCCGTATGTGCCGGATAACCCGGACACCCGCGACGAGCGCTGCTACGAGGCGTACAACATCCAGGTTCACGGCCTGATCAAACGCCTGAAATCCGCTGGAATTAAGAAGCTGGTGATCGGCGTCTCCGGCGGCCTAGATAGCACCCAGGCGCTGATCGTAGCCGCTCGGGCGATGGATCGGCTCGGCCTGCCGCGCACCAATATCCTGGCCTACACCATGCCGGGATTCGCTACCAGCGACCGCACCCGCACCAATGCCCACGCCCTTATGTCCGCCCTCGGTGTGAGTGCCGCCGAGATTGATATTCGCCCCTCGGCCACCCAGATGCTGCACGACATCGGCCACCCCTTCGCTGGCGGTGAACCGCTCTACGATGTGACTTTTGAAAATGTGCAGGCTGGCGAGCGCACCTCGCACCTCTTCCGCCTGGCCAACCACCATGCCGCCCTGGTCCTCGGCACCGGCGATCTGAGCGAACTGGCGTTGGGTTGGGCCACCTACGGCGTGGGCGATCATATGTCGCATTACAACGTCAACGCCTCGGTGCCAAAGACGCTCATCCAGCACCTGATCCGCTGGGTAATCCGCGACGGCCAGTTCAGCGCCGAAGCTAATGTGACGCTCCAGTCCATCCTTGATACCGAGATCTCGCCCGAGCTAGTGCCATCAACGGCAGGCGACCAGGACGAGCCAGCCCAGAGTACCGAGGCCAAGATCGGCCCCTACGCCTTGCAGGATTTCAACCTCTACTACATCACACGCTACGGATTCCGCCCGAGCAAGGTGGCCTTCCTGAGCGAACACGCATGGAGCGACGCCGCACGCGGCAGTTGGCCTGAGGGTCTGCCTGCGGACAAGCGCACTCAGTACGATCTGGCCACGATCAAGGCGTGGCTGGGCAGTTTCCTTTTTCGTTTTTTTCAGATCAGCCAGTTCAAGCGTTCGGCGGTGCCCAACGGCCCCAAAGTCGGATCGGGCGGATCGCTCTCGCCACGCGGTGACTGGCGCGCCCCCAGCGACTCGGAGGCCACGGTATGGCTAGATGAGCTACGGGCGAATGTGCCGGATTTTTAGATTTTAGATTTTAGATTTTGGATTTTGGATTTTGGATTTTGGATTTTGGATTTTGGATTGCAGATGTGG
This sequence comes from uncultured Oscillochloris sp., assembly GCA_903920315.1. Classification (GTDB taxonomy): domain Bacteria; phylum Chloroflexota; class Chloroflexia; order Chloroflexales; family Chloroflexaceae; genus Oscillochloris. Next base: position 1,928 of record CAIXLU010000232.1, on the reverse strand, counting down.
CTGGGTTCCCCGCCCTACAATCCAAAATCCAAAATCCAAAATCCGCAATGTAAACGAGGTGGGCAATGCGCCCGATTATCTTTGTCCTGCTGCTGCTGGCCCTGGTGGCCTGTGGCTCTGCCTCCGCCGCTAACCGCCCTACCCCGAACCCGGTTGCGGTAGGGGGGCGTATTTTCACCATCCAGTGCGGCGCATGCCACACCATCTCTGATGTGAGTTCCGCCACCCTCGGCCCGCGCCTTAGCTCGATGTTCGCTCGCGCCAAAGCCCAGCCCGACCCTGCCACTTGGCTGCGTTTGGCCATCACCAACCCGACCGCCGAGACCGCCCCCGGCTACCAACTGGTGATGCCCACGAGCTACGGCCAGAGCCTCAGCCCCGCCCAGCTTGATGCGTTGGTGACGTATATGCTCAAGGTGGGGGGGACGTGATTCCTTCTACCCAGGTTGAACAGTTCACAAACGCCGATCTCCAAAATGCCTCTTCCGCTCACCCGTATCCTCTCTCCCTCCTCCTACGGTACACATGCGAGTCGCGTTCGCAAAGCCGAGGAGGAGTCGGACATGCTTGCAAAAGTGTTCAGTTGCGCCCTGATCGGACTGGAGGGCGTGCTGGTTGAGGTTGAGGTTGACATTGCCGGTGGGTTGCCCGCCTTCACTGTGGTTGGACTGGGCGATGCGGCGGTGCAGGAGAGTCGTGAGCGGGTGCGCTCGGCCATCCGCAACTCGGGCATGAGTTTTCCGCTCAAGCGCCTGACCGTTAATCTGGCCCCGGCTGACCTGCGCAAAGTTGGGCCGTCTTACGACCTGCCAATTGCCGTGGGCCTGCTACTGGCTGCGCAGCAGGTGGAGTGCGACGCCAGCCACGCGGTATTTATCGGCGAACTGGGGCTTGATGGCGGCCTGCGCCACACTGATGGCGTGATCTCGATGGCCGCTGTCGCCCGTTCGCGAGGGGTTAAAACGATCTATCTGCCCGCCGAGGATGCGCCCGAGGCCGCGCTGATCGAGGGGCCGATGATCATCCCGGTACGTACCCTGGTCGAACTGGCCGACCATCTGGCCGGTTCGCAACTGATCGCCCCGCATCTGGCGAGTGTCCGCTTTGAGGATGTCGAACTGAGCTACCCGGTAGATTTTCAGGACGTGCGAGGCCAGGAACATGTGAAGCGGGCGCTGGAGGTAGCCGCTGCCGGTGGCCACAACGCCTTGCTTAATGGCACTCCTGGTTCTGGCAAGACTATGATGGCCCGTGCGCTGCTCTCGATCCTGCCGCCCCTGGCCCTGGAAGAAGCGCTGGAAGTCACCAAGATCTACAGCGTGAGCGGCCAACTCCCGCGTGACACGCCGCTGATTCGGCGACGGCCCTTCTGCGCGCCGCACTACACCACCTCGCAGCCGGGACTGGTGGGCGGCGGGGCCGGTCGCGTTAAGCCAGGGATGGTCTCGATGGCCCATCGCGGCGTCCTCTTTCTCGACGAGTTGCCCGAGTTTGGCCAGAAGCTGGAGGTGCTGCGTCAGCCGATGGAGGATCGCGTGGTAACGCTGAGCCGGGCGATTGGCAGCGTCACTTTTCCAGCCAACTTTATGCTGATCGGTGCGATGAATCCCTGTCCCTGCGGCTGGCACGGCGACTCGGATCGCCAGTGTACCTGCTCGCCGTCCCTGGTCAGCCGCTACCAGAAGAAGATCAGCGGGCCGCTGCTGGACAGGATTGACATTCACGTTGAGGTGCCCAGGGTGAACTACGAAAAACTGAGCGGCGACCGGCTGGGCGAGCCGAGTGCGGCCATCCGGTCGCGGGTGGTGGCTGCCCGCGAGCGACAATTTCGGCGTTTCCGTAGCCACCCGCGCTGCCTGAGTAACGCCGACATGGGTGCCGGTGAGATCCGCGAGTATTGTCGGCTCGACGCTGCCGGCCAGAGTCTG
>CAIXLU010000231.1 GCA_903920315.1 uncultured Oscillochloris sp. | reverse complement strand
CTCCCACTACAAACGTCGTAAACTTGACACCTAGTACCTGACACCTGGCACCTGACACCTGGCACCTGACACCTTGTCTTGGGAGCCTACAGTTCTATACACAACGAAACGACGGCAGGTTTCCTGCCGTCGTTTTGGTGTTGCTACAAGAGATGCGCTGCCCCGCTGGTCTTTTGGCAAGCGGCGCGGGGGAGGTTTGGAGATCTCAGAGGAAAAAAGGGGAATAAGTGCGGAGTGGTTATCCGGGGCTTATTCGCAAGCCGTTTCCTTTGGGGCCACGCTTCTCTGTTATCTGTAGCATACGCCATGAGGGGCGGTGACTGCAATAGTCCCTTTCTCCCCTATCTTAGTGACCCATCCGGTAGTGCCGGTACTAGGAAGCGGGATGACCACCTATGCTACAATTACTATAACGTTTACTGGTTATCTTTTGTTGCGCGAGCGTGCCCCTCACAATGGGATGGGAGCAGTAACTGTGCATCAACTCTCGTTGCCACCGGTTTGCACGAGATCGACCTATACAGTACAATTATTCGTGTGAAGGTGTTCACATTATCTGCACGTTTCCAACTGAGTCTTGCGCGTTCTGGTGGGCTACCTTCCACCGACTAAAAGATTCACGTTAAGGAGCGACATATTACCGTCGCGGTCGCACTGGCCGTGGCGCGCAGCGAGCAAAGGACTGAGCGATGCGGCTGATACTCTATCTCGGCAAGGGTGGCGTCGGCAAAACAACAACGGCGGCGGCAACGGCGGTGCGTGCCACGGAACTGGGCTACCGCACTCTGGTGGTAAGCACCGATGTGGCCCACAGCCTTGCTGACGCACTGGATGCACCCCTTGGTGCGATGCCTACCCAGCTCTCCGACAAGCTCTGGGGCCAAGAGATCAATGTGCTGGAAGAGGTTCGTGAGCATTGGGGGCAACTGCGCGGCTACCTGTCGAACCTCCTGCGCCGCCGTGGTGTTGATGAGGTAGCTGCCGAAGAACTGGCAATCATCCCCGGCATGGAGGAGGTTGTTAGTCTGCTCCATATTCGCCGACAGGCGAAAGAGGGTAATTTTGATGTGGTTGTGGTAGACGCCGCGCCTACGGGCGAGACGGTGCGCCTGCTCACGATGCCCGAGACCTTCCAGTGGTACGCCTCCCGCGTGATGGACTGGGAGCCTGGTACGCTCAAGGTTGCCCGCCCTTTGGTGAAGGCACTTATGCCCGCCGCTGATATGTTCGAGACCATCGAACGACTCACCAAGGGTGTTGAGGCTCTGCGCACCACCCTCACCGACGCGACGGTCAGTTCCTACCGCTTGGTGGTCAACCCCGAGCGCATGGTGATCAAAGAGGCTCAGCGCGCCGCTACCTACCTGTCGCTCTTTGGCTACCCCATTGACGGCGTGGTTCTTAACCGCGTGCTGCCCGTCGAGTCGGCTGAGGGCGAGTTTATGAAGGAACTGGCGCGCATCCAGCAGGGCTACCGCCAGCAGGTCTACGACCTCTTCCAGCCCCTGCCGATCTGGGAGGGGCCGCACTATGCCCGCGACCTCGCCGGGATCAAGGATCTCTCGATGGTCGGCGCGAAACTCTTTGGTGACGTTGATCCGGTTAAGGTGCAGTTTACCGGCAAGACCCAGGAGATTATCCGTGATGGCGTGGAGTATGTGATGAAGCTGCCCTTGCCTCACGTTGAAATCGGTAAGGTGCAGATGGTTAAGCGCGGCGATGAACTCTTCATCGAGATCGGCAATTTCCGCCGCGACATGATCTTGCCGACGGCCCTGGCCGAGCGACCGGCGACGAAGGCGTTTTTCCGCGACGGTATCCTGGAGGTGCGCTTCGGTGAGCCTGAGACCTTGTCGCTGGGGGTGTAGGTTTTTGTGAACTGATGATGGCCTGAGACCTTCGCTGGTCATTTCATAAAAAGACGACCCATTCTCACATCGCCAGCATTGCTGGCGATGTGAGAATGGGTCGTCTTTTTACCTCGGCAGCGCCAGCAACACAATCGGCAGGGACACAAACGACTCCACCCGCTCGCTGGCCTCGGCCCCGGCCAGGAGCAATCCCGTAGATGATCCGCCGTCAAGGTTCACCGCCGCGTCAATCTCTAGGTCGGAGCCCGCCAGCCAGGCGGAGAAACCGGCCAGAGTGAAGGTCGCGCTTGAACTGGCAATCAGCAGCACCCGGCCCGCATGATCAAGTGCTAGGGCGCTGCGCCGCGAACGGTCGCTATCCTCAAAACCGTAGGCCGCCACGCCGTCGGGCTGCACCAGCAACGGCCAGCCCTGGAGCGCCTCAGCCAGCGGTTCGGATGGATCGTAGGGCGTCGCCGCCAGACCGCGCAGATTCACCGCGCCATCGGGCGTTACGCTGAACATCCCGCCCCGCCCGCTGTAGCTCTCCCCCACCGCCTGCCCACCTGTCACCAGCAGCGATACGGTGCGGTTCTGCGCATCGAAGAATCCCCCGTTGATCACCGCAATTGCCCCAACGGAGTCTGCCCAGGTCGTCAGCGTATGTGGAGTGTCGGGGGCGTACCCAACCTGAAAGCTCACACGGGCGGGGTCGAGGCGTACCACGCTCACCTGGGCCGTAACGCCGCCGCCGAGATCGGCCCGCAGACGGCGCACCTCAGCCCCTGGTGCAGCCGCGATCCAGCCGCTATCTGCGGGCGTATCGCGAGGACTGGTGGGCGGGGCGACGGACAGTGACGGGGTAGGCGTGGGCATCAGGGTCGCCGCAGGCAGTGGCGCGGCGGGCGGGATCGCCACAGGACGCCCACAACTCATCATCATCAGCCCGCAGACGACAACGATCAATCCCCTGATCATCGTTGTCGCCGGGCGATGATTGCCTGGTGGATCTCCTCACCAACAACATACTCGGCGCGGGCCTCGTCGTCCGGCAAAAGCAGTTGTGGGAGGGGACGTGGATGGACGCCATCTCTCGTTATGACCACCATGCTGAAGTAGCCCTTCGTGCAGATGCGTCGGTCGCCGAGCAATGGGTGTTCGCCATAGATACGCACCCGCACCACCATCGAGGTGCGGCCCACAAAGATCACCCTTGAGAACGCCTCGATGATCTCGCCCTGGCCAATGGGAGCGCGAAAGTCAATCCGTTCGCTGGACGCTGTAACGACTGGCTGGCGGCAGAATCGCAGCGAGGCGATTGATGCCGCTTTATCCATCAGAGCCATCACATCGCCGCCGAACATCGTGCCATAACCATTCGTCTGGTGCGGCAGGATAATGTCGGCGATGTGTTCTTCGTTGGCCTCTCGTGCAACCTGTTCGTTCTCTATCTCACTCACAGCAATTCCTCTTTAATGTGATTGCAATCCACAATCCACAATCCACAATCCACAATCCGCTACCCTCCCCAGCCACGGGCAAGTGAGGTCTCCTCACCAGGCTTGGTCTTGGGGATGCGGTAAATAAAGCGCACGATCTGGTCGGTCGCCACAAACATAATAATCAGAGCCTGGACGATCTTGATCACATCAATGCTCAGGTTGGCGCGCACCTGCATCAGGCTGGCCCCGGTCAGCAGTCCCCCCCAGAGAAGGCCCGAGGCGATAATTCCCATCGGGTTGGAGCGGGCCAGCAGGGCCACCGCAATCGCATCAAAACCCAGCCCCTGGAGCAGATCGGAGCTAAGGGCGTAGCGGACACCAAGGATCTCGCCCGCCCCCGCAATGCCAGCCAATCCGCCCGAGAGCGCCATTGTCAGCACAATCGTGCGTGGCACGCTGATACCCGCGTACCGCGCCGCGTCCGGGTTCGCGCCCGCTGTCCGTAGCTCAAAACCTACCGTCGTTTTATACAGCAACCACCAGACCACAAAGGCCAGGGCAACCGCGATCAGGATGCCGAGGTGCAGGTGCGTGGTATCGGCAATCTGGAATCCGGGCAGCCGTGCGCTCTCCTGGATGAAGTGCGTGCGCGCCCCGGTGGTATCAGTCGGGTCGCCGAGGATGCGTGGCTGTTTGCTCTTAATCAGCCAATCAGTCAGGCGCAGGGCCACATAGTTGAGCATGATCGTCGTGATCACCTCGTGGGCACCGGTGCGGGCCTTGAGGAATCCGGCCAACCCACCCCACAGCGCTCCGCCCAGCATTCCGGCGGCCAGGGCCAGCGGAATGTGGATGATCGCGGGCAGATGCAGCGTTGTGGCCACCACAATGGTAAAAACCGCCCCGATGTAGAGCTGGCCTTCGGCACCGATGTTGAAGATTCCGCCCTTAAATCCCAGGGCCACCGCCAGCCCGCAGATAACGTACGGCGACGAGCGCACAACCGTGTTGCCAAGCGCGCCCCAGCTACCGAACGATCCTTCCCACAGCCCAATATAGGCCGCCAGCCAGTCACCGCCGGTCAGCCCGATGATCAGCGCACCCACCACCAGCGCGGTGAAGACGGCGAATACCGGCACCAGCGGCGAGGCGTAGCGCCCCCACAGCGTGCCTATGGATGACGGTTCCCGCTTCCCCTTCGCTTCAGACATTACTTATGCTCCCAGGTGGCAGGTGGCAGGTGGCAGGTGGCAGGTGGCAGGTGGCAGGTGGCAGGTGGCAGGTGGCAGGTGGCAGGTGGCAGGTGGCAGG
>CAIXLU010000230.1 GCA_903920315.1 uncultured Oscillochloris sp. | reverse complement strand
TTGATTCCCGCTAACGATGTCTCGACCCCAAACACTGTTGAAGGGACTGTCACCGAGACTGTTGGCAGATAGATTTTGTTGGACAGTGTCTGCGCATCCACTGACAACAGGGATACATAGACTCCTAATAGCAGTAACGTAAGTGATGTGACGAGTCGCGTGAGACGAGACATAGGACAAATTCCCCTTTACTGGCAGCTACGCCGCGATTCAATCTGATGGATACCTGCACCCACGGTCATCTGAAACGTCTTACCTACAAGGCTGATGTCAGCGTTATTGCGGGCCTGTCCATTCGCCCATCCCTGAACGCCATCGAGCCAGATTTCAGCGCCGATTCCGGGATTCGGGAGGGTCGCCACGCCGGTCATGTCAGCCGGGCCGGTAATGGCCAGGTTTACTTGGCCACAGGTGGATGCTGCCCATGTGACACTCAGCACGCCACGCTGGTTCGCCATCGGCATCTGTCCCGACGCGCCCTGACGTGTGGTTACGGGCACCGATACCTCCCAGTGGTCACGGTCAATCTGGCGGGTGCCAAGCAGGTAGGTGCTTAAGAACCAGGTTGGGGAACTGCCCCATGCATGCGACAGGCTCGCCGTATAGTGCTGATCGGCGATAAAATTCTCCCACCACGTCGTAGCGCCCCGGTCAATCATTGATCCGAAGAAGCTGCGGATCACCGCAATCCCATCATCAACCCGGCCAACGCGGCCAAGGCCCATGAGTACCGCATACATGCCAAGAATCTGTACTCGTGGCTGATCGGGGGTGCCGAGCATGGTAAGCAGCGTATCGGCAACCCGCTGATCATCGCCGTCGGGGACAAGGCCAAACGCGAGGGCTGTTGATTGGGCCTGGGGTGTCGCTTCGGTACGCTGCCCATTCAGGATTCCGCCACTGTAGCGTGCCTGATCCGGGATGTAGAACGCCTGGTTGGCCTGGGTACGCAGCACCGTCGCCCGCTCCGTCCATGCGCGAGCCTGGCCTGTGCGCCCGAGCTGCGTCGCAATCGCCGCGCTATCGAGCAGCGTCCGGTAGTAAAATGCGTTAGCCGCCGTCGTTTGTCCTTGCCGATCCCAGTAGCTGTTCGAGTCAACATAAATGCTGGCAGGCACGGCCAGACTCATGTCAAGCAGCCCGCTCTGTGCGTTCTCCAGGCTGGCAAGGTAGCTCATAAACACCTGGATCTGCGGGTAGATCGTCTCGATAAATGACCAATCGCCGCTCCGTCGGCCATAATCGTAGGCGCTCTGCACCCAGTACATCCCGTAGTCAATCAGGTAGATACCCTTGCCACTGGGGGCCAGCGCCGTTGGCGGGCCGTTGGTAATTGAATCGCTCATCTGCATCAGCCCTCGGCGCAGCAGATCGGTATCACCAAAGGCGACCTGGTTGGCGTGATCGGCAATATGCGCGTCACCCCACCATTGCCCGCGCTCGCGCCAGGGGTCGGCATAGCCGTCAGTCATATTTGAGCGCAGTGTATCAACACCCACCTGCCAGATCGTATCCAGGCGCGAGTCGCCGCTGTTCATGCTCCCGATCTGCTCTAGTGGGTAACGCTCCTCGGAAACCCGTAGGTTACGCAGGGTTGTCGCTGATGAGGCCCAGACGGCGATCAGAATATAGCGACCCGCCCGCGCATCAATGGTCGTCAGCGTATGCAGATCGCTGGCGAGAACCCACGAGTCGCTCTGATTCCACTCAGGGTGTAGCGATCCGGGGTAGGGCAGCGGGCGAATGTTCTGCCAGAGATGATCATCCCATCCGATGTCAACCAGCGTTCCCGCTGGCCCCGCAACCTCAGCCTCCAGTCGCCCATGCACGGTACGCCCAAGGTCGAGGATAGCGTAGGCCGGCCCAGGCCCGAAGGTCAGATCAGAGGATGCAGAATCCTGCGTCACCGCCGTGGAGTCGGCCACGAGGTCGGGGATCAGCAGGCGGCGTCCGGCGTGATTGCCGATACCGAGGCTCGGCGGCGCAGATGTGATATCTTGGTTGTTGATGCGAAAGACCCAGGACTCGCCTGCGGTGAGTCCGGATACCGCGAGTTGATGCGTGCCGGTACCCAGTTGAACCACCGCCTGATACATATCCGGGTGAACTGCGGATAACTGCACCCACGCGAGCGGCGCAGCATCAAGGCTGACCGTATTGGTAAGCACCGGCTGGCCCGGAGCAGCCAGCGCATGGATCAGTACGTCTGTGGAGGTGGAGAGAGTGAATGAATAGGCCGCCGCCCCGTCTATAGCAGCAACCAACTCGCCAACCCAGGCGTTGGGGGCCAGTCGCCCAACAGTGGAGAGACGCGGCGTGATGGGCACATTCGCCAGTTGTGAGATTGAGCGAGGCTGATAAGTGGCGGTCGAGGCCGTAGGCGAACGAGTGACGGCGCTCGGCCAACTCGCTGCATCAAAGCTCGGCTGGCTCCAGTTCGTCGGCAGACGCCGCAGATCAAGCAATTCAGTCGGGCCAAAGATTCCCCAGGTGTGAACCGGGGCCGAGTGGGCGTTCCATGCATCGCTACCCATCGCCCGACAGATGTCTGCATTAAGCACAAACGAGCGCTGTCCTTCGCTTGCAGACCCGATAACCCGGCCCTGCATTTGCGGCGCAACCGACTCAGAGCGACGGAAGTTTGGTGCCCACTGAACCATCACCGCCAGCGTATGCGAGCCAACCGGCAGACTGCCCAAGGTCAGTTGATCATATTCGCGCCGCACCTGTGAAAAGCGGGCCGGGCCACGCCCAACGGACGACCCGTTCAGCCATGCTTGGTAGCGTGTATCGGTGAAAATGTGGAGTACGGTACGAGAAAGAGGAACATTTGTACTAATTGTACAACGGAAGAGCGTCACCTCGTGGCCCTGCGGGGGTGCGTTGTGCGACCAGAGGGCGGGTGTACTGAAGAAGTTATCGGCCACCTGCACCAACGGGAGCATGACGCGCTCGGGTTGGTTTTGTGCAGCCAGAGATGGTTGTTTTGATGCGAACAATGGGGAGTAGGTGACGCAGACTGCGAGTAGCAAAGCGACAAGCAGCACAGCCCGGATCACTGACCGTGTACGAACAGGGCGATGCATAGGGGGTACACTTCGTGAATGACAACAGCCGGGGCATTATAACATAGACACGGTTTCAGACCGGTGTTGGATCTGTGTTAGGCATGTTTCAATCTAGCGTGACAGTTTGGGCACATGCACCCCGTCCTGTTGCGGCACATCTGCAATCTGCAATCTGCAATCTGCAATCTGCAATCTGCAACATGCCTAAGGGCATCTATGCTACAATGTGGCGATTTCGGCGAGAAGTACCCTGGTGTAGTAAAAAACTATGAACGATGCGACCACGGAGTCCACCGAGAGTGGCGATGATTTTGGCCTGAGCGCCGTGCGTGAGTTGCTCCGCCTCATGAATCAGACCGATATTACTGAGATCCTGATCGAGCGCGGTGATACGAAGCTCCACGTAAAGCGTGCGATGGCGGTTCCCATTGTGGCAACCACCGGCCCGGTGTCCCCGCCGCTCGCCCCTGCTGTGGCCTTGCCACCAGCACCTGTGCAGCCGCTCTTCACCTCTCAGCCGCTCCCCGAGGGTACCCACGTGGCCATGCCTGCCGGCCACACCATCGCCGCTCCGATGGTCGGTACCTTCTACGCCGCGACATCCCCGAAGGATTCGCCCTTTGTTCAAGAAGGTGATGAGATTCATATCGGCGATGCGGTTGGTATCATCGAGGCAATGAAGATGATGAATGAGATCGAGAGCGAGGTCTCTGGTCGTATCGCCCGCATCCTCGTAAAGAATGGCCAGCCTGTCGAGTATGGCCAGCCCCTCATGGTCGTTGAACCACTCTAGCCATTCTAGATTTTGGATTTTGGATTTTAGATTATAAAAGCAATCTAAAATCCAAAATCCAAAATCTACAATCTCTATGCACGCACTCGGTGTTGCCCAGCTCAATAGTTACCTGCGCGAAATCCTTGAGACCGACGAGATTGTGCGCAACATCTGGGTGGCAGGTGAGGTCTCGGAGTTTCGTCGTTACGCTTCGGGCCACTGCTACTTCACGCTGAAGGATGAGGGAGCCACCATCCGTGGGGTGATGTGGCGATCCTCTGCTGATCGCCACACATCTCTCCCTCAAATTGGCGATGCTGTCCTCGCCCACGGCAAAATCTCAATCTACGAGATCCGTGGCGAGCTTCAGTTCGTCGTGGATTCCATCGTCCCGGCGGGGGTTGGGTTGCTCAACGCCCGTTTTGAAGAACTGAAGATCCGTCTCGCCGTCGAGGGTCTGTTTCGCCCCGAGCGCAAACGTCCGCTGCCAGTTCTGCCCCGCCGGATCGGGATCGTCACCTCTCCCCAGGCCGCCGCTCTCCAGGATATGCTTAACGTCATGCGCCGCCGCTGCCCGCTTGTGGAGGTGCTGATCTCTCCCTGCGTGGTTCAGGGTGATCGCGCCTCCGACAGCATCGTCGAGGCGCTCTACGCACTCTATCCCCTTGATGTTGACATCATCATCTTGGCTCGTGGCGGCGGATCAATTGAAGATCTCTGGTGCTTCAATGACGAGGCCGTGGCCCGTGCCGTCTTCGCTAGCCCGGTGCCGCTGATCACCGGCGTTGGACACGAGACGGATACGACCATTGTGGATCTTGTCGCCGACCTGCGGGCACCCACACCCTCTGTCGCTGCTGAATTGGCCGTTCCTGATCTGACCGAACTGGACGCTCAGGTGTCTGACTCCCGCGCCCGCCTGCGCCTCGCCGTCAATGATGACCTAGCCGCTCGCCGCGCCATCATCCAGATGACCACTCGCCGGATCGAACAAGCTGCACCTCTGCGCCGTGTTGACCGGAATCGCCAGCGCATTGACGACCTCGCCCGACGTCTCAGCATCCAGGCAAGCCGTATCTCGGAGCTGCGTCGCACCCAATTGCGCGGCCTTTCTGCCCAACTCGCTGCCCTCAGCCCGTATGCTACCCTCGCTCGTGGCTACGCCGTGGTGCGCCATGTTACTAGTGGCCACGTACTCACCAGTTCTGATCAGGTAGCTCCTGGCGACCGCCTGCGGATTACGCTGCGCCAGGGCGACTTGCTCGCCGACGTCGTTACACACTTACCCGAGGAGAGCTAGGATGCGCGACCAGACCCCCGTTGATACATATGAGACCCGCTACGCTCGGCTTCAGCAGGTTGTTGCTCTGCTTGAGACGGGCGACCTCCCGCTCGATCAGACCCTCACGCTCTATGAGGAGGGTACCCGCCTTGCCGCCGAGTGCCAGGCCCTGCTCGATGCCGCCGAACTGCGCGTCCGCCTACTTCAATCTGGCGACACAATGCTCGACCTTGAGGGGTGAGGCATGTATCAGTCCGAGTCTATCCATAAATACCCGCGAATTCTGACTATCTCCATCGAATGTCTCTGTATTCTGCTTGTTGTGCTTACGTCGGCCCGGATCGGGTTTATCTTCCTTCGCGCCAGTTGGGACATCTACGGCCAAGATCTTACGCAGATCGCGCAGATCCCGCTGCTCCTCGGCATCGTGGCATGGATTGACAGCGGCAGCATTGGCCATGCGGCTGCGGTAGCAGATCTTTGGCCCGCCTTGATCGCGCCGCTGGGCTGGTCGGCCCTGGCACTATTTGCGACTATTGCCCTGCGCAACGCCTTCCCTGCCGTCCGAACGAGCGCCCAGGGTATTCTGCTGGAATTTGCCGGCACGTGGCTGCCCATCCCCTGGGAGGGGCTTCAGTCTCTGCGTGTCACCGCTGATGCCTCCTCGTCACATTTTGTCATTCTCGCCCAGACAAGCAAGGCGCACCTGACTGGCTGGCACTATCTTTATAGTTTGTTCTATGGCCTGAGCTGGCAACCCGGATTCTACATCACCTCAACTATCAGCGAGTTTGACAAGCTCCTTCAAACGATGCTCAGCGAGAGCGAGCGCACCGCCCGCGCCAGCGAGACGGCTCGTGCCGTTCGGCTTCAGGAGGATGCGTCTTCACTGCTCTTTCGCCTTTTGCTCAGCCCAGGCTCGTTTTTTAGCCGTAGTGCTGCCACTGGGCTGCCCTCGGCCACGGCCCAAGCACCTCGCCCTGGCAGCCCGGTAATCGCCGCATACCCTCCGCGAATAACCACCCTGCTCAACGGAGTATCGCTGATCTTCGCCATATCCGCTGGCATCGGCTATCTCTCCGCGTGGTCAAGGTTCATCGCCCTAGAGATCGTCTCCCTGCGCACGGTGGCCCCCTTTAGCTGGAACTTCAGCAATCCGCGCTACATAGAACTTGCTAGCGCCTTTCGCAGTCGGGCGGTGCCCCTTATGGGTGTGGATGGGCGACCCGACCTCCCCGCGCCCTGGTGGATTCTGCTGTCTGCGCACCTTACCCTGATCCTCGCCATCGCCGCCATCCTCTGGCTGCACCACCTCTTACCCGCCATCGAGTCGCGCAACGACGGTATCGCCATCCGCGACTCACTGCGCCGTCGCTGGCGACTGATGCCGTGGGATCGAGTGCGGGCGCTGAAGTTGACAGAGATTTCTGAGCAGAGCCAGATCGTGTTGCTCCAGGGGCCGGGCCTTCCTGCCGTCCAGCGCGTCACCAGCCTGCTCTACGACGGCAGTATGGGCGGGGGCGTGCTGATCACCTCACACATCAGCAACTTTCAGCCGATGCTGGAACACGCGATCACCCATATCAGCCCCTTTGAGCAGGAGGGCGGCACGCCGATCCTGCGTCAGGATGCCCGCTCGTCCCTGCTCTGGATGGCCTTCGGTGGCAGCGCCGCCCGTGACGAAGCGGTAGCGAGCGCCCGAGACAATGCCGAAACTCGCGGTATCAGCGCCGCTGGCATGCTTCCCGCTGCCCGCACGATGGCATCTGTGGCGATGCTGCCCGCCCTGCTCCTCGTTATCGGTGGCCTGATGGCAGATCGTACGCCATCCTTAGGATTGCTCTTCGGTACCCTCGCCCTTTGGCTCTTCGGCATGCTAGAGTGGCCCCTGGTTGGTCTGACATCAATGCTGCTCGACGACAAGACCGGCGGCGGCGAAGAAGGCTATCGTGCCTTCCATCTCTACCCAGCCAGCCAGTTCCCACGAATCCTGCCCCTGACAGCGGCCCTTATCCTCCAGATTGTTGGCACACCCGTGCTGCCTACCCTAGCGTGGATCGGAGCCATCGCCTGGGCCTTCTGGCTTAGCCGCAGCCTCTGGGAGTCGCTCTACGAGTGGCGTGGCAGCCAAGCCATCCTCGGCGGCCTGCTCCCAGTTATCTGGCAACTCCTGCTCCTCTCCGGCTACCTGATCGCCATACGGTGAGTGCGGGAATCCTGCCCACATCTGTGCCGAGTGCGAGCATCTCACCCGTGTTCCGACCTAAAATTGCCGCTTGCAAAACACCAAAGGTGTGCTACTATAGAACAAACGTATTAATTCAGTTTCGCATAAAGACAGTAAGGGGGCGCACCCGTGAGCATCCATAGTAAGCCGTCATCGTTTGAGGCCGCACTCTCGGTATCGAGAGTGGACATAACGTTGACTTTACGTGGTTTAACCCCCATTAACTGGGCGGAATTTATCCTCAATCCACGACGATTGCGTGGTAGTGATTTTCTTATGCGCTGGTCTCAGGGTGTTTGGAGCGAAGAGCGAATTGTTCAAGCTATTAACAAGACAGATCTGTATTACGCAATTCCCTATGGCCCAAGTAGTACTGCCCCAGATCATGATGTACGGGCGTTTGAACTCTATTTTGAGCGCTTAGATGCAGCGGGATTAGGCAAGATGAAGAGACCTGACCTCTTGATTTTCAAGAAAGGAGACCAAGCTAAGGTTGACGAAATCGTAGAACGACTTGGAGGACTCGCTGAATTGCCCTTTATCGCGGAAGGCGATATGACCGACCTCCTTAAGCAAGCAATTGTAGCCATCGAATGCGAGAACAGTTTGTGGCGTGCAGGTCAAATGCCTGATTACAATACCCCGATGCGAAGCCAAAAGCGTCTCGCTGGTAAGAACGGACTAAAAAAGAACGCAGTTCTCCCGACGGTCATCGTGAAAGAAGAAGATCAACAGCCGCTCCAAGCGTGGCAAGATGCTGCGAATGTACCAATTCATATTTGGCACGTATTTTATGATATGGCTTTTGGGATTGCTTTCGATGATATTAACAGTCTTATTCGTACAGGTCTTATTGAACCAACAAAACAGACGTTTCAAGCCCCTGGCGGCGCTACATCACAGAAGGTTATTTATAAAGTCTATTATCACTACGCATATAAACTTGGATACTCAAGGGAAGATCCATCGCTTGTAGCGACATCTATCACGGACAAAAATGGTCATATCCTTCCGTATGTCACATTTAGTGGTGGGGAACTGGCCTTGGATAATAAAGTGTTCGAGGTTCTTAATGAACTTACTCACAAGTGAGAATAACGAATATGTCATCATCGCAGCAAAAAATACCAACAAACTGGGAGGAGCGCGAGGCGCTTCGGGTCAAAGGCCAATTTTGGACACCTGACTGGGTTGCTGATGCAATGATCAGTTACCCTGTTACTGGTGGATTTACAGACATCTTTGACCCTGCCATTGGGGCGGGCGCGTTCTTTCTTGCTGCCAAGCGAATTGCACATCAAACCGGTGTTCAGTTACGCTTGTCGGGGACAGAGAGCGATCCTGACATGCTTATCGAGGCTAAGAAGTGGGGGCTAACGGATGGAGATTTATCAGAAGTTCAAATCCGTGATTTTGTATTAGATACGCCCGCTATCTCGCTATCGACTGCTGTAGCAAATCCACCCTATATCCGTCATCATCGCCTAAGTGCTGAGGCAAAAGGGCAGCTTAAAGCGCTTTGCCGGAAGATTACTGGATTTACCATTGATGGACGTGCAGGGCTACATGTCTATTTTTTGCTCACAGCCCTGTCTATGCTTCGAGATGATGGTCGGCTTGCGTTCATTATGCCTGCTGATACGGTCGAAGGGGTTTTTGCCAAAAAGTTATGGGACTGGATTACTCGTCATTATTGTTTAGATGCTGTCGTTTCGTTTGCCCCTGAAGCAACTCCCTTTCCAGGAGTAGACACAAACGCACTTATTTTTTTTATACGGAAATCGCAACCCAAAGATACGTTCTATTGGACTCGTTGTCTGGTTCCGCATCCACGTGAGCTAAAGGATTGGGTGTGGTTGGGTTTCAAGACGGGAAGCAGCACAACGCTCGATGTTCAATCACGTGTGCTTGAAGAAGCTTTAGCGACAGGGTTATCACGGCCAACAAACAATGCGTTGAACTCATCACATACGCTTTTTACATATGCGACGATCATGCGGGGTGTTGCCACAGGTTCAAACGACTTCTTCTTTCTTACCCAACAACAGGTACGAGATCTCGATATTCCATCCATTTTTTTGCAGTCTTCGCTAGGACGAACACGAGATGTGCCGGGAGATACGATTACCCATCAAACGATTGCGGATGCAGAGAAGGCAGGACGACCTACATTCCTGCTTTCGCTAGATGGTCGCTCTTTGGAAACATTTCCCCTGAGTATACAATCGTATTTAGCGAAGGGCGTTGGTTTAGGACTGCCGTTATTAGCTCTCATTAAGCAGCGTAAACCTTGGTATAAGATGGAGAAACGTCGAGCTCCGTCTTTCCTCTTTGCCTACTTAGGTCGGCGTAACGCACGATTTATTCGTAACGAAGCAGGTATCATTCCTCTCACCAGCTTTTTATGCGTATACCCACGTCACAATGACGTGGAGTATATCGAAGCACTATGGAGAGTTTTGTCGCATCCAGAGACCGTCCGCAATCTTGCACGTGTCGGCAAGTCATACGGTTCAGGTGCCATCAAAGTAGAACCGAGAGCTCTTGAAATGCTACCTTTACCCGAAACTGTGCTTCAAGAAACGGGTTTAGATAGGCATAATCAGCTAGAATTGGCTTTCTAATCACCACGGGTGACAAACCATCAACGCCACACGCCCCGCCTGAGCAATTTAGGCAGGGCGTGTGACTCATACGATGCTTTCATACGATGCTTTCCCGGCATGTCGTCCTGCGACTTCGGCATCGTGATCTCTAACATATACAAAATGAGTCCTGCAGCGTCGGGGTCGTTAACCCTTTCTACGCCGCAGGACTCACTCACTTTTGTCGCATAAACAGTATGGTGGGCGATAGTGGACTCGAACCACCGACCTCATCCGTGTGAAGGATGCGCTCTAACCAACTGAGCTAATCGCCCGAATGTCGCAACGGCAGGATTATAGCATACCGTCGCGTAGCCTGCAACTTTGCCATGTGACCTGCGGCGCGGCATTGCCGCGCCGCAGATCCGGATGCTACGCCTTCACCCCGTCGCTATCGGCGAGGGTGGGTTGGTGGTTGCCGCGCCCGACGCCCCAGTAGATGAAGCCCCGCGCCCGCATTTCGGTCGGGTCGTAGAGGTTACGCCCATCCAGGATGATCGGCGTTCGCATAAAAGTCCTGATCTTTTCCCAGTTGAGTTGCTTGAACTCGTTCCAGTCGGTGATCAGCAGGATGGCGTCGGTATCTTTGGCCGCATCGTAAGCGGTGGCGCAAAAGGTTACCTCAGGCACGTACTCGCCGGCCCGCTCGATTGCCACCGGGTCGTACGCTTTCACTCTGGCACCACGGGCCTGAAGCGCCTTGATAATGTCAATGCTGGGAGCCTCGCGCATATCGTCGGTGTTTGGCTTGAATGAGAGGCCAAGCACACCGATCAAGCGCCCGCTCAGATCGCCCAAGAGAGTCTCCAGCTTCGCCACAAAGCGGTTGCGTGCGTCCTGGTTGATGTCCATCACGGCCTGGAGCAACTGGGGGTGGCAGCCCGAGTTGGCGGCCATATGGTGCAGGGCCAGAACATCTTTAGGGAAGCACGATCCACCGTAGCCAATTCCGGCGTCGAGGAAGTGTGGTCCGATGCGCTTGTCGGCTCCCATACCGCGAGCCACCTCCTTAACATCGGCACCGAGCTTCTCACAGATCTGAGCGATCTCGTTGATGAAGCTGATGCGCGTGGCCAGGAAGGCGTTTGAGGCGTACTTGATCATCTCGGCGGTACGCAAATCGGTGATAATCACGTGAGCGCCCAGAGGCTCGTGCAGCTCAGCCACCTCGTGGGCGGCGGCGCGATCCGTGGCCCCCAGCACGATTCGGTCGGGCTTGAAGAAGTCGCTTACTGCGCTGCCTTCGCGCAGAAACTCAGGATTCGAGACGACGGCAAACTCAATGCCGGGGCGGGTATGCTCGGCGATGATCGTACTCACCATGTCGCCGGTGCCCACCGGCACCGTGCTCTTGTCCACAATGATGGCGCGGTGAGTCAGGTTCTGTCCGATGCTGCGCGCAGCGGACTTTACTTGACTCAGGTCAGCCGCACCGTCATCACTCATCGGCGTGCCCACAGTAATGAAGATCAGGCTCGCCTCGGCCATGGCGTCGGCGTAGTTATCGGTGAAGCGCAGACGTCCGGAGCGCATGTTGCGCTCTTGTAGCTCCACCAGCCCCGGCTCGTAGATTGGCGATTTCCCGCTGCGTAGCTGCTCCAGCTTCTCAGGATTGATCTCGATGCAGACCACCGTGTTGCCCAGGTCACTAAAGCATACGCCCGTGGTGAGGCCCACGTATCCGGTGCCAACAACACAGATGTTTGTCAAGACAATGCTCCTCGCTTATCAATCGGCGTCACCAAGCGCGGCGCCTGCGTGTATCATACTCCATGCTATGTCCGATCTGTAAACATGCCACCACACACCATCGTGATGAAAATAGCCGCTGGTGCCTGACTATCGGCCATCGGCTATCGGCTATTTTCAGATCAGACAACAAAAAGACACGGCACACCGTGTCTCTTTGTTATCTGATCTGAGTGCCGTAGGTTACGCCTCAGCGGGTACTGCGGGGGCATCGGCAGGCTTGTCGCCCTCGCCTACGCGGCGCAGCGAGAGGCCCATGCGCTGGCGCTGGCGATCCAGGCTAATCACCTTCGCCGTGACCTGCTGGCCAGGCTGGAGGACATCACGCGGCTGGGTCTGCGGATCTACATCCAGTTCGCTGGCGTGGATAAGACCCTCGACGGCATCCTCGACCTGCACAAACGCACCGAAGGGAGTAACGTTGGTGACAGGGCCGGTGACCAACTGGCCAAGGCTGTAGCGCTGATCAATCGTGTCCCAGGGGTTGGCCTGAAGCTGGCGCAGCGAAAGGCCGATCCGCTCGCGGTCGCGATCAATCTCAACCACCACCACCTTGACCTCCTGCCCCGGCGAGAGGACTTCACGCGGGTGGTTGACCCGCTGCCAGGAGAGTTCGGAGATATGGGCCAGACCATCGGCACCGCCGAGGTCAATGAAGGCACCGAAATTGGTAAGCTGGTTGACGCGGCCGGAGAGAACGTCGCCGGGCTGGAGTTCGGTGAGCAGGCGATGCTTCTGGGCCTTGCGCCATTCCTGAGTCGCGCTGCGCTCGGAGAGTACCAGCCGGTTGCGCTCGCGATCTACCTCGATCACCTTGAGCGGAATCTCCTGGTTGACCATCTTCTGGAGTGCCTGCTGACGTTCCTCGGCGGCGGTGCGACCGTGGAGCTGAGCCACCTGCGAGGCCGGCACGAAGCCACGGATGCGGTTGAACTGGACGAGCAGACCGCCCTTGTTAAAGCCGATCACCTTGCAGCGGACAATGCCGCCCTCGCCGAACATCAACTCGGCATGCTCCCAGTCCTTCGCCACCTGAACCATCGTCAGGGAGAGAATCAGGTCGCCGTCGCGGTTCTCGGGCTCCTGGACATAGACCTGGATCGTCTCGCCAATGCGCAGGGCACCGACGAATTCATCGCCCATCTGGCGCAGATCCTGCGAGGGGATGACACCCTCGCGCTTGGTGCCAATCGAAACCAGCACCCCGTTGTCCTCGATCTGCATGATCATGCCATCGCGCAGCTCACCGCGCTGCGGGCGGGCGTAGTCATACTCATCAAGAAGCTTAGTCCAGTCGAGATCCTCAAGTTCCTCAAACGTTTCCTGATCCGGTTGCACAGACATGCTAACGCGCCTCCTACCAGAGATTTTGTTCGACTCCGTCCCGTCCGACCCAACAAAAAAGCGCCACCTGCTTCACAGATAGGCGCGCTCGGTTTTCGCGTTTTTGCTCTGCGTGATGATCCTTCAGTTTTCCGCCTGTGCGTTAACTGAAAAAACACCCTAAACCGGCGCCCACATTAGGCTCCGCGATGTGGCTCTCTCTCCTATGCCTCGTAATGAGATAAACTGGGCTGGAGGGTCGACCGTGGCGGATGTCAACACTATGTTTTACAATGCCCGGAATTATAGACGAGCATGTGATAACTGTCAATAATGACGGGTTGCTATGGCATTTCTCTTTGTTTTCCTTGATGGCCTGGGGCTAGCTCCCAGTACGGTCGAAAATCCCCTGGCCGCTGCGACAATGGTGACCTTCCGCGATCTGCTTCATGGCCCATTGACGCTTAACCATGTACAGGAGCGGGCGGATCTGCTGCTGCGCCCCATTGATGCCGCCCTTGGTGTGGATGGGTTGCCCCAGAGCGGCACCGGCCACGTGGCCCTGCTGGCTGGGGTGAACGCGCCCGCTCTCCACGGTCGCCACCAGCCAAACTTTCCACCGGTGGCCCTGCGCCCGCTGCTCGCCGAACGCTCGATCTTTCGCCTCGCGATCCAGTCCGGCCATACCGTTGCCTTCGCCAACGCCTTTAGCGCCGGGTACTGGCAGGCGCTTGCGGCCCGCCGCATACGCCGCTCGGCTAGCGTGATTGCCGCCGAGGGCGCGGGTGTGCGCCTGCGCGATAACGACGACCTGCGCGAGAATCGCGCCCTGACCTGGGATATCACCCGCCAAGCGGCCCACGAGCGCGGCGAGGATGCGGCGATGATCACCCCTGAGATCGCCGGGAGTCATCTGGCGAATCTGGCCCGCGAGTACGCCTTGGTCTTTTTTGAGTGTTTTTTACCCGATCTTGCCGGACACGGGCGCATGGGCGCGGGGGCGGTGCCCGAGGTTCTCACCCGTATTGACCGACTGCTCGGCGGTTTGCTCACCGCCCGTCACCCCACCGATACCATCCTGATCACGAGTGACCACGGCAACATTGAGGATGACCGCACGCAGAGCCACACTCGCAACCCGGTGCCGCTGCTGGTGATCGGCCCGCAGGCCGGGCATTTCGCCACCGTCACCCGGATTGATGCGGTGGCCCCGGCGATTCTCGCGGCGCTGTAAATTGCAGATTGCAGATTGCAGATTGGGGACGCAGATGGCAGATTGGTAGATGGCAGATGGTAGACTCGACAAGTTCTCAGAAGGGCGCTCTTCAATCTGAACCAAGGCTTCGTCTATAATCGCATCGGCGCAATCTGCAATCTACAATCTGCACTCTGCAATTCACACGGGAGTATCATTTAGATGACTGTATCTCGTCCTATCGGGGTTCTCTTCGTCTGTATGGGCAATATCTGTCGCTCGCCAATGGCCGAGGCGGTGTTTCGCCATATGGCCCAGGATGCCGGGATCGCCGAGCGTCTGCGGATTGACTCGGCTGGCACCGGCGGCTGGCACGCCGGT
>CAIXLU010000229.1 GCA_903920315.1 uncultured Oscillochloris sp. | reverse complement strand
TACCTACATGCGCAGCAACAGCACGCAGCTTGAGCAGAAGGTGCAGATCAACGCGATGGATCGGCTGGTGGTGGCGGTAAATGATTTCCTGCCATCCGCCAGTTTTGGCGTGCGGGTGATCGCCGCCCAACCGATTGCCGTAGAGCGCACCATGCGCTTTGGCCTGCTCCAGACCGGCCTGAGTACCGGGCGTGGCATTGATACCCTTTCGCGGCGCTGGCTCTTCGCCGAGGGTACCACCGAGGGTAGTTTCCAGATGCGGCTGCTGGTTCTCAACCCCAACGACCAGATGGCCAAGGCGGAGGCGGTCTTTAGGGGGCCGAATGGTCAGCGCGAAGTGCGCCGCTACGTCATCCCGCCGCGCACCCAGCAGGTGATCAACGTCAACGATGTGGTGCCAAACCTCGGTGTTTCAACCGAAGTAACCTCTGATCGCCCGGTGGCGGTGGAGCGGGTACTCACCTTCAACGACATCAACAGCGCCGCAGGGACGGTGGGCGCGGGGGCAATGGCACCGGGCTATACCTGGGCCTTTGTTGATGGCCGCACCAGCGACTCGACCTACTACCTGTGCGTGAGCAACCCCAATTTGTCCCCCACCACCGTTAGCGTGAACTTCGTGTTTGGTGACGGAACCACGGCGAAGCAGCAGTTTCATGTGCCCGCTGAGGCCCGCTACACCCTGGCCATCCACGAGATCTTCCCCAACAAAGACTCGGTGGCGGCGGTGGTGCGCGCCACCCAGCCAATCGTCGCCGAACGCTCACTCTTCCCCGGCGGCGGGACGCGGGGCGGCGCTACCACCCTTGGTATACCCTTGCCATAGGGCAGATTTTAGATTTTAGATTTTAGATTTTAGATTGCAGAAGCATCATCCTGGAAACTGCACCCAATCTGCAATCTACAATCTACAATCTAAAATCCTAACTCACCGTCTGAGCTTTGCCGCCAACTGCGTGTAGAACTGGTTGCTGGGCCGTAGCCGTAGGAAGGTGCAGACCTTCGAGCTACGTCGAGCCACTACCTCGTCGTTTTCGCGCAGGGGCAGATTGCCGCGACCATCAATGGCAATGCTGGCGTGATGGCGGCTGCGCAGGGCCAGCGTCACGACCGCACCACTGTGCAGCACCATTGAGGGTACATTTGTCAGGTGGGCGGCCACCGGTACCAGCACCAGCGTGCGTGAGCGTGGATCGACAATGGGGCCGCCGGCCGCCAGAGCATAGGCCGTGGATCCGGTGGCACTGGCGACCATCACGCCGTCGGCAAGGTAGTTGGTGAGCAGCGAGCCGTCAATTGACACCTCTACATTCACCACCCGGCTCACCTCACTGCGCGACATCACTACTTCGTTCAGGGCCACGAAGTTCAGCACTTGCTCGCCATTACGCCACAGGGCCGCCTCGATCATGGCCCGCTCATCGTGCCAACCCCCGCCGCTGAGCAGCAGTTCCATGCTCGCGTACAGCTCCTCAGGCCCCATCTCGGCCATAAAGCTGAGATGCCCAAGAGCGACAGGCAGTACCGGCAGGTTAGTGGGAAAAGCCAATCGCGCCGCCCGCAGCACCGTGCCGTCACCCCCCATCGCCACCATAAGGTCGGCATCATCGAGTACCGATGGAGATTCGCGGCATTCCTGTGAGATTCCGCGCCAGACGTTGATCCCGTTGTCGCGGAGCCAGGCGGTGAGCTGTGTCGAATGGGTGATGGATGATTCTGAGAAGGGATTATAAATAATGGCGATACGCCGCATGCGGTATCTCCGAATGACAGATTGTAGATGGCAAAAGGATACCACGGATTGCGATAAGCGGCGGGGGGTGCTGGCGAACATCCACAGGTTCCTGCAACGCAACGTCAGTCGCCAGTAATCTGCTGCCGCTGAGAGGGATTGAAGATAGGCAATACCGCAAAAGTCGCCCTGTCATGTCATGCTGAGCGAAGCGAAGCATCTATGCTGACCTCCTGTAAGACCCTTCGCTGCGCTCAGGGTGACATGTGTGACAGGGTGACTTTTGCTCTATTGCGAAGATAGACTATAGCAAAAGGGTTCCCTACATGTCTCTGGATCTCGAATCGCAATTATCGGCATTCCGCTCGTCTCATCGGGTGATCCGCTCCACCTTTGCCCATGCTACCTGGAGCTATGTTGTTGGAGGACGTGGCCCCGGCACCTTGCTGCTGCTGCCTGGCGCACCAGGGATCGCCGAGATGGCTTTTCCCTATATTGTTGCTTTCGAGCGGAACCATCGGGTGATTGCCCCTAGTTACCCCGCCGACGTTGGCTCGTTGGCGCAACTGCTCGCCGGGATAGATGGTCTGCTTGAGGCTGAGGCTGCTGGGCCGATCCATCTGATCGGGGCTTCTTATAGCGGACTAGTGGCCCAGTACCTCGTCGCCCGACACGCCAGCCGGGTGTCCAGCCTGCTGATTGGCGATACTGGGGTTGCTCGGCGGGATCGTGCCCTCGCTCTGGGAATTGCTATCGCGGTGATCTCACGCATGCCGCGCCTCTGCTTCCACGCCACCCTTGCCATCGTCCTGCGCGACGTCCTCAAGGGCAATACCCCGGCCCACAGCTTTTGGCAGCGCTATTTTAAGGGTGTGGTCGCGGCCCTCACCGTGCCGGAATTTGTGAATCGGGTGCGGGTAATGATTGATATGGATCGGCAGGGTGCCATGCATCAGCCAGGAACCTTTTGGAGTGGCCCTACCCTGCTCCTTGAGACCGCGAACGATCCGCTCTTCTCCGCCACCGAGCGTGCAACCCTGCGCCTGCGTTATCCCCAAGCCGAGATCTATACCTTCCATAGCCAGGGCCATATCACTGCACTCACCCGCTCTCCTGAGTACATTACGGTGATGGAGGACTTTCTTGTGCGTCACGGGGCGTAGGGACGCCCGTTTGGGTTTTTGTGGGCTTCTGCATCTTTCTGTAGCTATGAACGGGGGAATGTAGATTGCATGGTGATGTATAATAGCCTGAATGATGATCAGGGAGATGTACCTGTTGATTTCCTCCATCTTCCTGACTCATATGTAGTACCACGATTACTACGAGTGGGAGATATAACATGCAACCTACTGACGAACCTACGAAAGAAACCATCGTTCCCCTGCTCGGCACACTCCTCGTCGCAGAAGGTCTGGTCACGCAGGAGCAGATCAGCAGTACGCTCCAGCTTCAACAGCAGGATTACCCAGATGAACTGCTGGGTGAAATCCTTGTTCGTTGCGGTTATCTTTCCCGAAAGTCGCTTGAGCGAGTTTTAAGCCACCAGAGTGAGCTACGTCAGAACATCGTGTCTCGGCTTGAGTCCTACACGCCGAACAAAACCGATCTTCGCACTCTGGTGCTTAGCCGTAAGTCTGAGCATAGTCTATCTACCTTTCTGGCATCGTGCGGTGTCGCTGCTACAGTGTCATCTACCGTTCCCGTTGTTCATGGCCCACCCATCTACGATCTGCTCTTGGTCGCGGCTGACTATGTCGATCATCTGGGCATTGGAGCCGCCACCGCAGCAACTATCGGCATGTTTCCTACGACGATAGATGACACCCTCTCGCCCGATGCACAGGTTCTTGTGATGCGCTACGTCGAACAGGCACGTGCGTATGGTCGGCTAAGTAATTCACTCGAAGAAAAGCATCACAGCGAATTTGAGTTGCAGACGATCTCCACGCTGATCCGCAGTGTCACAATGGCCCAGACTGTGCAGGATGCTCTGCTCAAATTGATGACGATTGTCCGCGATTTGATCTCCATCGAGGCGGGGACTCTCTTTCGGCTCGATCCCGCTGATCAGCGACTCGTTTTTGATATCGTTCTTGGCCCCTTCCAGAATGAACTCAGCCAGCGGCGGCTGTCTCTGGATCACGGTATCGCCGGCTGGGTCGCCCGTCACGGCGAGTCCCAACTCATCCCTGATGTGAGCCAGGATGCACGTTTTGAGGCAACCTTTGATCGACAGACCGGCTTTCAGACGCGCTCGATGCTCTGTGTCCCCCTCCTGGCCCTTGGCCAGGTTCGGGGTGTGCTTCAGTTGATCAACAAGACGGACGGTGAATTTACCAAAAGCGACCTCTCGTTGCTTCGGATCACTGCCGCCGTGGGTGGAATGCTCCTTCTCTTCAATTCTCTCGCATCCATGTCATCGCCAAGCTGGCTCGGCGATGTCTTCTAGGCGGTGCAATGGGAAATCCGACCGCGCTCTACCTTCCGCTCTTGGTCAATGCCGACTCGGCGGTGCGCCGCCAGGCCGGCATTCTTTTGCTTGCCACCTACGGTGAACGCGGCATAACCTACCTCCGTCGTTTGCTCGACGACCCCGATCCGGAAATCCGCACTCAGGCCCGTACTGCGCTCCAATCTATATCCGAGACGAGTGGGCTGAACGTTGCGCTAGAGCCGTTTCGCGGCATCTACGTGCGTTGCCTTGGCGATCTCCAGGTCTTTGTGCATGGCCACGAGGTAATGTCTCAGAACTGGTCTCAGGCTGAGGGCGGGCGCGCCGGTAGCCGGAAGGTCCAGGGAATTTTCGCCTATCTTGTTCATTGCGGGCGTCGGGGTGCGAGCCGGATCGATCTGGCGGATGCTGTCTGGGGCGCTCCCGTTAGTGCGGCTAGTTTCTCACGTACCCTCGGCGCTTTGCGCCAGATGCTCACAAATCTGGGGTCGCCTGAGTTTGCCCAACAGGCATTGATTGTGGATCGTGACCACTGCGCTCTGAACCCGGCGGTCTACTTGTGCGATGCCGATCATTTTGAGCGCACCTATACGTTGGCGACCCAACGCGAGGATCACAATGGCCTTGCAGAAGCTGTCACGCTGTATCATCAGGTGATCTCCCTCTACGATGGGCCATATATGCAGGATCTCCCACGCGCAAGCGACTGGGGCAATGAGCGCCGGATGATGATCTCTAACAGCTTTGTTATCGCCGCCGAGCGATTGGCAAGCCACGCCTCGGAGCAGGGCAATGATCGGCAGTGCGCCCTTTTTTGTCGCAAGGCGCTAGAGATTGACCCGACAGCCGACGATGTGGTCGCCATTCTGCTCCAGGCATACAGCAATCTCGGCCTGCGGGTTGATCTTGAGAACACCTACCGACGCTACCTCGATCACTCTGGCATTGATCCACGTCGTGAGCCGGATGATGCTGCTGTGGCGATGTACAACGACATTAGAGTAACAACCGAGCGGCGCACATGATCTGTCACTTGTACATGGTGTCTAACTGCGCTTGACATACGTGCGACAACCGAGTATAGTGCAGGTCAATACTTAACCGGTACTTAATTCTTTTGCCGGGCGCAAAGACGCCCTGACGAGAACCCGATGATCTGAGTTCCCGTGCTTTGTGTTAGGCGCGTCCCACCGCACGGTCACACGACCCAGCGGCACTTTGGCCCCCCACGGCACCGCCGGCAGCAACAGCGATGCGCTCCGGCAAGCCCCCTCTCGCGCAATGACGCGCACCGGGGGCATTTCGCTATCCGCCGCAGATTGTGCGGCGTCCCAACTGACGCGACAATGATGCTCGCCTCCCTCCTCAGTGATACGAGGATGCGGCGGGCGTTTGTGCGTTCTTTAGCAGTTGTAAGGGTAACAGCGATGCATCTTCCTGAGCGAGATGTCCACGGCCTCTATGACCCCCGCTTTGAGCACGACGCCTGTGGAATCGGCTTTGTCGCCCATATTAGCGGCGTAGCCGACCACAGCATCCTGACGATGGCCCTTGAGGCGCTCTGCAACCTTGAACACCGTGGTGCTGTTGCCGATGATGCCAAAACTGGTGACGGGGCCGGTGTTCTTTCGCAGTTGCCGCGTGAACTGCTACTGCGCGAACTCGCGGCCCAGGGCCGGGTGATCGAACCAGATCGGCTCGCCCTCGGGATGTTCTTTCTCCCTCAAGATGCGGCCCAGCGCGACGCGGCGTGTACCATCGTCGCCCAGGCTCTGGAGGTGCGCGGTTTCACCATCCTTACCTGGCGCGACGTGCCGGTGAACCCCGATGCTCTTGGTGAGCGTGCCCTTAAGGCGATGCCTCACATCCGTCAGGCGATTATCGAGCGGCCCTGCGCTGATACGGACACCTTCTGCGAGCGCGGCCTCTTCCTCGCCCGCAAGCAGATGGAGGCCGCCTTTATTGCACAAGGCATCTCGGCCTACGTGCCATCCCTTTCGTGTCATACGGTTGTGTATAAGGGTTTGCTCCTGGGCAACCATCTGGCCAATTTCTACCCCGACCTGCGTGACCCGATCTTCCGCACGGCCCTCGCGGTTTACCACCAGCGCTACTCCACCAACACCTTCCCGACCTGGGAGCGCGCTCAGCCCTTCCATATGCTCTCGCACAACGGTGAGATTAATACCGTCCAGGGCAATGCGAACTGGATGCGTGCGCGTGAGGCGTCCCTCGGCTTGCCCGCTGATTTCCTGCCCGGTAGCACCGACGACTCGGCCTTGCTGACGCCGGTTCTCGATACCAACGGCAGCGACTCGGCCCAACTCGATAATGCTCTGGAACTGCTGGTTATCACTGGTCGCGACATCCGCCACGCGATGGCGATGCTCGTCCCTGAGGCGTGGGAAAAGATTCCTGACCTCAACCCGGCTCTGCGTGCCTTCTATCAGTACCACGCCTGCCTTATGGAGCCGTGGGATGGCCCCGCCGCCCTGACCTTCAGCGATGGCCGGGTGGTTGGTACCACCCTCGACCGCAACGGTCTACGCCCGGCCCGCTATATCGTCACCACCGATGGCCTGGTGATCTCTGGCTCGGAGGTGGGTGCCGTGAATATTGATGACTCGCGGATTGCCCACAAGGGTAAGCTTGGCCCTGGCCAGATGATCGCCGTGGATACCGCCACCGGCCAGATCTATACCGATGAGGATATTAAGACGAGTTTGGCCGCCCGTCAGCCCTACGACCTCTGGCTGAGCCAGCATATGCAGAGCATTACCGATTACCGATTGCCGATTGCCGACGAGAATCATCAGCCCTCTGCAATCCATAATCTGCAGTCGCTTCAGATGGCCTTCGGCTATACGTCCGAGGAGCTGAATGTGGTGATGCGACCGATGCTCAGCAGTGGCCATGAGCCGGTCGGTTCGATGGGCGACGATACGCCGACTGCGGTTCTCTCGCAGTTGGAACTGGGCCGCCCGCTCTTTCAGTTCTTCAAGCAGCGCTTCGCCGAGGTGACCAATCCGCCCATCGACTCGCTCCGCGAGGAGTTGGTGATGTCGCTCAGCGTCGCCGTTGGGACGCGCCAGAATATTCTGATCGAGACTCCTGCTCACGCCCATTTGCTTCAGCTCACCTCGCCTATTCTCAGCGATGCCCAGATTACGGCCTTGCGCCGGGTGGACGACCCGCTGTTGCGCAGTGTTACTGTCTCAGCGCTACTGCCGGTGGCCGGGGCGAATCTGCCCGCCGCTATCGCCCAACTCTGTGTTGATGCCGAGGTTGCCGTGCGAGGCGGAGCGGCTATCGTTATCGTCAGCGATAAGGGTGTAGACGCCGACCACGCGCCCATCCCGTCCCTGCTCGCGGTGGCCTCTGTCCACCATCACCTGATCCGTACTGGCCTGCGCTCGCGGATCAGTTTGCTGGCCGAGACGGGCGAACTGCGCGAGGTTCACCATCTGGCGTGCCTGGCAGGCTATGGTGCCGAGGCGATCAACCCTTACTTGGCTCTCGCTAGTGTCCGTCAGATTGCCCGCGACCGTGATGCGCTCAAGGGGCGTGTCACGAAGCGTGAGGACGTCCTTAACGACGACCTGCGGATACTCACATTGGCCGATGAGGCGGAGGAACACTTTGTTCACGCCTTGGAGAAGGGTCTGCTCAAGACCATGTCGAAGATGGGCATCGCCTCCCTCGACAGCTACTGCGGCGCGCAGATCTTCGAGGCGGTAGGACTCGATCCGGAGCTGGTAAACCAGTGCTTTGTCGGCACGCCCACCCGCATTGGCGGCATTTCGTTCGCCAAGCTGGAGGCCGATGTGCTGGCCCGCCACGCCCGCGCCTTCTCTGCCGACGAGGAGGAGGTTGAGGATCCCTCCTTGCCACACGTTGGCTTCTACAAGTACAAGCGGGACGGTGAGCAGCACGCCTTCAGTCCGCTTGTGATTAACGCCCTCCAGAAGGCGGTTCACGGCTATCACGCTCTCAATGGCGACAGCAGCAGCGTTACGCCTTCGGTCGAAGGTTTTGCCGCCTACCATCGCTACGCTGATCTGGTGAACGGTCGGTCGCCTACCGAGCCGCGTGATCTGCTGGAGTTCTTTACCTCCAATACGCCCATCTCGCTCGATGAGGTTGAACCCATTGATGCGATTGTGGCTCGCTTCTCCACCGCCGCCATGAGCCACGGCTCGACCAGTTCCGAGTCGCATGAAACCTTGGCCATCGCGATGAACCGCCTGGGCGGTATGTCGAACAGCGGCGAGGGTGGCGAGGCGGCCGAGCGCCTCAAGGATGAGCGCAACAGCCGGATCAAGCAGGTGGCCTCCGGGCGCTTCGGCGTCACTCCGGCCTACCTGGCCAGCGCCGCCGAACTCCAGATCAAGATGGCCCAGGGCGCCAAGCCCGGCGAGGGCGGTCAGCTTCCCGGCCACAAGGTGAATGAGGAGATCGCCCGCATCCGCCATACGGTACCCGGCGTGGCCCTGATCTCGCCGCCGCCCCACCACGACATCTACAGCATCGAGGATCTGGCCCAGTTGATCTACGATCTCAAGCAGGTTAACCCTACCGCTCGCGTTTCGGTGAAGCTGGTGGCTACCTCCGGCGTCGGCACGATTGCCGCCGGCGTAGCGAAGGGCTACGCCGATGTGATCCTGATCAGTGGCTATAACGGTGGCACGGGCGCGGCTCCGCTCAGCAGCATCAAGAACGTCGGTATCCCCTGGGAGTTGGGCCTCGCCGAAACCCAGCAGACCCTGGTGCTTAACGGGTTGCGCGCCCGCGTGCGCCTACGTGCCGACGGTGGCCTCAAGACTGGGCGCGATGTGGTGATTGCGGCCCTGCTCGGTGCCGACGAGTTCTCTTTCGGTACGGCGGCCCTGGTCTCCGAGGGCTGTATTATGGCCCGCGCCTGTCACAACAACACCTGCCCCGTGGGCATCGCCACCCAGCGCGGCGACCTGCGCGCCAAGTTCCCTGGCAAGCCCGAAATGGTGATGTCCTTCTTCCGCTATATGGCCCAGGAGGTGCGCGAGATTCTGGCATCCCTCGGCCTGCGCTCGCTTGATGAGGCCGTTGGGCGAGCCGACCTGCTGCGCCAGAAGCGGACCGGCGTAGCCGGGGCCGATATGCTCGACCTGACGCCAGTGCTGGGTGCGGCGCACATGATCGCCGGTAACGCCATCCGCCACGGGGGTCTGCGCAACCACCTGCGGGTCGAGGAGAACATGCACGAGCGCATGATCCACGACACCAAGGGCGCGCTCTCGGCCCGTGGTCCGGTGCAACTCAACTACAGCATCCGCAACCGCGACCGCTCAGTGGGAGCGCGACTCAGCGGAACCATCGGCCAGATCTACGGCGATAGGGGTCTGCCCGTCGGTACGATCAAGATCACCTTCCAGGGCAGCGCTGGCCAGAGCTTCGGAGTCTTCAACGCCCCCGGCGTCGAGCTAAACCTGATCGGTGAGGCCAACGACTATGTGGGCAAGGGCATGGCCGGCGGCCTGATCACCATCGCCCCCAGCCAGAGCGCCCGCTTTGCCTGGCACGAGAATGTGATCGCCGGTAACACCCTGCTCTACGGAGCCACCGGCGGCGAACTCTACGTTGCCGGACAGGTCGGCGAACGCTTCGCCGTGCGCAACTCGGGCGTTACCGCCGTGGTGGAAGGCATTGGCGACCACGGCTGTGAGTATATGACCGGCGGCACGGTGGTCGTCCTCGGGCGCACCGGGCGGAACTTCGGGGCCGGGATGACGGGCGGTATTGCCTACATTCTTGACGAGAACGGCAGCCTGGAGCAGCGCTATAACCCGCAGCTGATCGAACTGCGGCCCCTGAACGCCCGTGACGAGACCCGCGTTCAGCAGCTTATTCGCCGCCACGCCGATCTCACCGGCAGCCCGCGTGCCAACGAGATCTTGGCTCGCTGGGACACCTACCGTGGCCTATTCCGCACCGCCATCCCCCGCGATGCGGTGGCCAAGATCGAGGCTGCCGTCGAGGGCACCGAGGAGGGTCGCCCGGCCAAACATGCCGCGTAGATAGCCGATAGCCGATAGCCGGGCATCAGTAGAGGTCGGGTGTGAGTCAATCTAATGGCTCATACTCGGCCTCTGTATATGTTCTGTTCCATACGGCCACATATCACGGAGAATACACGCGCTCAAGTTTACCACTTGAGATACGCTCAGGTTTGACCTATACTCTATAGACACTCCGCGTTCATCTGCCATACGCTTGTCCTATTCACTCACATTCGCTGACAATTGGCACCTATTGGTTACGGTTATACGAAGGAGGCTCGTTGATGACACAGACAATGGTCGGTATCTTCCACACTCCCGCAGACGCCGAACAGGCCATCGCCGATCTGGTCGCTAGTGGTTTTTCGCGTGAGAAAATCAGCGTGATCGCCCCGCACACCTCGCAGGCTGAGCATGTGACTGTGGCGGGAAGCGGGGTCGAACATGGTGAGGACATGGCAATCGGAGCCCTGGGAGGCGGACTCTTGGGTGGCGCACTCGGGGCATTGGTCGGTATGATCGTCGTGGGCATTCCTGGGCTTGGAGCGTTGCTTGTCGCCGGCCCTCTGGCAGCCATGATCGGAGGCGCAGGGGCGACAATGGCGATTGGCGCGGGGGCCGGGGCCGTCGGCGGCGGTGTGCTTGGTGCCCTTACGTGGGCGGGCGTCACCAAGGAAGAGGCGCATGTGTACGAGGAGTTCATCCGGCGCGGCGGCACATTGGTCATGGTTCAGGCCAGCAACGCCGAGCGTGACCGTGCAGCCGAGATTCTGCACCACGACGGTGCTGCCGACGCCAGTGAACTGGAGGCCGAGTGGCGGCACGAGGGATTGGCCTAAATCATGAATGAGAGGTGCGGGGAGGGATATATTCTCCCCGCGCCCCTCTATGAGAGAGATAACCTTCGATGAAAGTCTTTCAGCTTGAGGGCGGGTGGTCGGTTGATCACCTGAAGATCGCCGAGCGACCGACGCCCGAACCTGGGCCGGGACAGGCTCTGCTGCGCATGCGTGCAGCCTCGCTCAACTACCGCGATACGGTCGTTATCCAACGTGGCTATGGCGCACAGACGGGACAACTGCCGCTGATCCCGATCTCCGACGGCGTTGGCGAAGTAGTGGCCGTTGGCCCCGATGTGACTCGCGTAAAGGTGGGCGACCGGGTCTGCCCGATGTTTAGCCCGCGCTGGCTGGGCGGCATCCCCACCGCTGCACGGCTTGGCGCATCCCTCGGAGGCCCCCTTGATGGCGTGATGACCGAGTATATGGCGATTGACGCCGAGGGTCTGGCCCTCGCTCCAGAGCATCTGAGCGATAATGAGGCGGCTACCCTGCCCTGCGCTGCGCTCACCGCCTGGAGCGCATTGGTGACAGAGGGCCGCATCCAGCCCGGCGACCGCGTGCTTATCCAGGGAACCGGCGGCGTCTCGCTTTTTTCACTCCAATTCGCCAAACTTCTCGGTGCCTTCGCCATCGTTACCTCCAGCAGCACGCAGAAACTGG
>CAIXLU010000228.1 GCA_903920315.1 uncultured Oscillochloris sp. | reverse complement strand
CCCCCGATGGGGGGAGGAGCCGGACTCCCTCCCCCATCGGGGGAGGGCTGGGGAGGGGGAATCGCGGGATATGTGACCTCTTCAGACAGATTCTTAGCGCAAACTGTCGTTCTTCGCTCGTGACTGCACGGCGAGTTCCTGCTTATAGGCGATCAGCTTATCGAGCAGGGCTGGGTCGGATGTGGCGAGGATCTGTACGGCTAGCAGACCCGCGTTGCGTCCGCCGCCGATGGCGATGGTAGCCACGGGTACCCCGGCGGGCATCTGCACGATTGAGAGAAGCGAGTCGAGTCCGCTGAGAGCTTTGCTCTGCACAGGCACACCAATCACCGGCAGGGGCGAGTAGGCGGCGAGCATACCAGGCAAGTGGGCGGCCCCGCCAGCCCCGGCGATGATCACGCGCAGACCACGGGTGTGGGCTGTTGTCCCGTATTCAGCCATATCCTGCGGTGTGCGATGCGCTGAGACAACCCGCACCTCGTAAGCAACGCCGAACTCCCGGCATACATCTGCCGCGCCCTGCATCGTTGGCAGGTCGCTGTCGCTCCCCATCACAATCCCCACCACAGGTATCATAGCATCTCCAAGATGGTTTTTTGGCAATAGACAAGGTTTCAGACGAACCTTGTCATAGAGCAAAAGTTACGCTGTCACGCAGAGCGAAGCGAGAGACTTTGCGCCTTTGCGTCTTTGCGTCAAACGCTTGATGATGGTGTGACGCAAAGGCGCGAAGACGCAAAGAAAATGAAGACAGCGTGACTTCTGCGGTAGTGCTATATATCCACAAGATCCGCCGCTCGCAGAGCCAAAGACTCGGCTTCGGCGAGGGTTGCGCCCAGAGCGGTTACGTGGCCCATCTTCCGGCCTACCCGCGACTCACGCTTGCCATAAAGGTGCAGGTGGGTATCCGGCACATCCAGGGCGGCCCGCAGGGCGTCGGGGCCAACTGGCCCGGCCCGCTGACCGAGCAAGTTCACCATGACCGCCGCCGGAGTGCGTAGATCGGTGGAGGCCAGAGGCCAGCCGATCACCGCCCGCAGATGGTTCTCGAACTGCGATGCGACACATGCCTCAATCGTATAGTGGCCCGAGTTGTGCGGCCTCGGGGCCATCTCGTTGAAGAGAATCTGGCCGTTATCCAGAGCAAAAAGTTCGACGCCGAAGATGCCCACGCCACCGACTGCCTCCACCGCCGCCAGAGCAAGGGCCGTCGCCTCAGCCGCTACGTTCGCCGGAATCGCTGCCGGAGCGCGCACAAGGTGGCAGATATGGTGCCGCTGCACCGTCTCGACAACCGGATAAGCCCGTGCTTCGCCCGTGCGCCCGCGCACGACCATCACCGCCAATTCACGCGAGAAGGGGACGAACGCCTCGGCAAGCAGCGAACTATCGCCACAGGTGAGCCGCTTCCATGCCGGCAGCACATCGCTCGGGCCGTGCAGAGTGACATTTCCATAGCCATCGTAGCCGTTGCGGCGGGTCTTGAGTAGCAACGGCCAGCCAAGATCATCAGCGACGGACAGCAGATCGTCGGGGGTACTCACGCGGCGAAAGGCAGGCACCCGCAACCCCGCCGCCGCAATGCGCTCCTTCTGGAAGAACTTGTCCTGCACCATGGCCAGCGTCAGCGCCCCAGGATAGATCGGCAGCCCACGCGCTTCCAGTCCCGCCAGGATCGTCGCATCAACAAACTCATTCTCTAATGTCGCCAGATCACAGCGACTGGCAAACAGATCAAGCAGAGTCGGATCCTCCCACGCGCCCACAATCTCCGCCTGCGTCAGCCGACCGGCGGGGCTATCGGCACTGCGCTCGAAGATCACCGTCTCCACACCAAGCGAGATAGCAGCCTGCGTGAGCATCTGGGCGAGCTGTCCGCCCCCAAAAATACCTAGTCGAATCATAGGGCGCTATCATAGCGGTAGTTGCAAGGCCGTGCAAGCTAACGTGAAAATAGCCGATAGCCGATAGCCGATAGCCGGACATCAGCGGCCATTTTCATCGGGTGTTGTGCGCGAATCGCATGATTATCTGAAGAGAGGGGCATGGTATAATACGGTGAGTATGCTATTTTTCGGCCATGTGTGGCCGTGTGTTGTATCGGATCAGGGGAATTAGTGATGCCCACCACAACCCGCAGCCAGCGCCGCCGCCCGTCGGTGCGGACGCAACAGCGCCGCTCACCAGCGAGGGTGATCGAGCCGCCGGATTATACACGCGACTACGCCTATGTTCGGCGCGACCTGCTGATGATCGCCTTTTGGGGCGGGCTGCTCTTCGCCGGTATGGTTGTCGCCTACTTCATTCTTTAAGACTCGATTTTCGTAGTGCAGGCTTCTAGCCTGCCGACGCACATCTGGCGGGCTGGAAGCCCGCACTACGAACACCGCAAGGCATTCTGCGCCCTAGCAATCAGAAAAAAATCAGCACAAAGCGGCGGGCCACTTCAGTGGCCCGCCGCTTTGTGCGTCTTCCCCTGATCACGCCTCGTCGCCGTAGAGTTCCTTGAGCAGACTCTTCTTCGGGGCGGGCACGCTGCGAGCACTGCGCTGCTTCTCGATGCTGGCTTGACGATCCTGGGCCGCGCTGAGCCGCTTCATGAAGCGGTCAACCTGGCCGGCGGTGTCTACGATACGCTGCTCGCCCGTGTAGAACGGGTGACAGTTGGCGCAGATCTCAACACGCATGTTGGGCCGCGTCGAGCCAATCTTCCAGTTCGTACCGCAGGTTGTGCAGACAATGCCTTCGGTATGGTATGTGGGGTGGATTCCCTTTTTCACCGTGGTGCTCCATATTCTGGGAGGGGCCGGACGTAGCCGGGGTACCTGCCCGCTAGCGTTGTGGTGGGTGGCCAGTTAGTCGGCGGCGGCAACCGGGGGAGCCACCGGGATCACACTGACCATCTTCTGGTCACGCGAGATAAACTTAAACTCGACATGACCCTCGATCATCGCGTAAATCGTATAATCACGACCGAGGCCGACATTCTTGCCGGGCTTGATCTTGGTGCCGCACTGGCGAACAATAATGTTGCCCGGCTCAACCAACTGCCCGCCGTAGCGCTTCACGCCGCGCATTTTTGGCTTGCTGTCGCGACCGTTGCGCGAGCTACCCATTCCCTTTTTATGTGCCATGATTGCTTCTCCCGATTGGTATGACGCGCCAGCGGCGACAGCTAGGCTACAATATCGCTAATCTTGATCTCGGTATAACGCTGGCGGTGGCCGGTCCGGCGGCGATAGCGCTTCTTGTTGCGGTAACGGAAGACAATAATCTTCTCGCCCTTTTTCACGCCAAGCACCTCGGCCTTCACCACGGCCCCGCTCACCAGCGGAGCACCAACCTGTATGACATCGCCATTGCCGATCAGCAGCACTTCACTGAGCTCGATCTGGCTTCCTGGCTCGACGTCGAGCAGGTCGATGTTGACAACCTGGCCCTTCTCCACGCGGTACTGCATACCGCGGTCACGAATAATCGCGTACACGTCCATGCTCCTTAGGGCAGCGGTGCAACAGAAAACGGTGAGACCGCGCCAACCGTCACGCCAGTGCTGCTACTTCAGATCGTTTTTGGCAACAAGAAAACAGAGCGGCTTGACCGCCCTGAACCGCGACTATTATAACAAAGTCGGTGAGGGGTGTCAAACTGCATACATCACCCACTGCGCGCAATGCGCTGAACATCCTCGCATGCCCGCATGATGGTAATTCTCGCCCAGCCCAGCGAGGCATTCGGGCCAATCGCGATCAGGAGAAGCAGATCGTCAACGGTGGACATAATGATGCTCTGATCCTGACCTTCG
Organism: uncultured Oscillochloris sp.; assembly: GCA_903920315.1. Taxonomy (GTDB): domain Bacteria; phylum Chloroflexota; class Chloroflexia; order Chloroflexales; family Chloroflexaceae; genus Oscillochloris. Next base: position 19,367 of record CAIXLU010000228.1, on the reverse strand, counting down.
TGGATGACGAGGCGACCGGGCTGGCGCTGGCCGAGATTGCGGCTAATCTCGGCCATGGCCAACGTATTCCCCACAGCCAGGGCGGCCACTACCGTGACGTTAATATCGCGCTGGCGACTCCAGTGGTTCAGCACCATTCCGCTCATATCGGCGAGGACCGCGCAGTAGACATCCGGCTCCATCGCTAGATCCTTGAGCGCCAGACGCATCTGCTCGATCTGTGTATCCGAGTAGCTGCGACCCGTACGATCTGACTGGCTAGGGGTGAACCGCATCGCAACCTGCGGATCGTTGAGGATGCCCGTCTGTCGCTTGGCCCGCAAGGCGGAAACGCGCTGGCCAAGCGGTCCGGTGCCCACATGCGGCGCCGCAGGCGGCATGGGGTTCGCCTCTGGAATGGTACGTGGAGCCGGTGCCGCTGCATGGTGACGGGCCAATTGCGAAGGGCGCGGTATCTGCTTGGTTGGATTAAGCAGGGTGTCAACGGTCATACGCAGGCGATCCGGCTCCACCGGTTTCTCCAGCATGAAGTCAATTTTCAGCTCCGCAGCGCGATCCGGGGTAATATCCTCAGGGCTAACCGTGAAGACAATGACCGCCGTGTTTGGATCAAGCTCGTGTACCCGCCGCACCAGGTCGAGTCCGTTCATCCCCGGCATCCGAATATCGGTAAAGAGCAGATCTACCGGCTGGCGTGAGACATGCAGCAGTGCTGCCTCGGCTGATGAGACAGTGTTTACCTCATACGGAGAGTCATCGCTCAACGTCATTGCGACAATACGGCGGATGTCCGGGTCATCATCAACGATCAGGATTCGCTTTGACATCGGAGCGGAGCCTCCAGTTCGTTGGCCTAAGACACAGTACAGACATACGGATAACGGCATAGGTCAGTATATCGCGACAGGGGCGGTTGTGCGTGGCCAAATCTTCCATTTTTCTCACTGTGACGAGACGACGATGCCCGACCCGCTGTTTCGTAGAGCGTGTCGGGCATCTTTTACATGTGTACTGTAGTACCTACTTCGCCAAGCGAATATGCAGATCCCGGAGTTGCCGTTCGTCCACGTCCGAGGGCGCGTTGGTCATCAGATCGGTGGCCTGCTGGGTCTTGGGGAAGGCCATGATCTCGCGGATGGTGCTTTCATCGGCCAGCAGCATGATGATCCGGTCAATGCCGAGGGCGATGCCGCCGTGCGGGGGCGCACCATACTCAAACGCCTCAAGCATGTGGCCGAATTGCGAGAGCGCCATTTCCTGGCTAATGCCCAGCAGGTTAAAGAGTTGCTGCTGCACATCGCGGCGGTGGATTCTGATGCTGCCACCGCCAACCTCGTAGCCGTTCAGCACGATGTCGTATGCCTTGGCCCGCACCTTGCCGGGGTCGCTAAACATCAGGGGCAGATCGTCATCCTGCGGTGCGGTAAATGGGTGGTGGACAGCGTCCCACCGATTCTCGTCGGGGCTCCACTCAAACAGCGGGAAGTCAACCATCCAACTGAAGTTGAGTACATTCGGGTCGGCCAGCTTGAGGCGCTCGGCGATCTCGCGGCGTAGCTTGTCGAGGGTGGTGGCGACGAGTCCGGGTCGGTCGGCGACGATCAGCAGGAGGTCGCCGGGCTGACCGCCAAGGCGTGTGATGATCGCCTGAAGCTCGCCCTCGCCGAGGAACTTGGCGAACGAGGAGCGCACCTCGCCCCCGTCGGTGGGGATGACGGCCCAGGCCAGCCCTTTTGCGCCGCCGCCACGAGCGATGTCGGTCAGTTCGTCAATCTGTTTGCGCGAGTAGCCAGCGCAGCCAGGGGCGCGTAGACCCTTCACCTGCCCGCCGCTCTCCAGTGCGCCCTTGAAGACGTTGAAGGGCGTGGATGCCAGCAGATCGCTCAGATTCACCAACTCTAGGTCGTAGCGCAGGTCAGGTTTATCGCTGCCGTAGCGATCCATCGCCTCAGTGTAGGAGAGGCGGCGGAAGGGCGTGATTACGCGCTTGTGGGGAACCACAATCGCACACAGCTCGATAAAGAGTTGCTCGATCAGGTGGATGACGTCATCCTGATCAACAAAGCTCATTTCTACATCGAGTTGGGTAAACTCAGGCTGGCGGTCGGCACGCAAATCCTCGTCGCGGAAACAGCGGGCGACCTGAAAGTACCGATCAAATCCCGCCACCATCAGCAGTTGCTTGAGCTGCTGGGGACTCTGCGGCAGGGCGTAGAACTGACCAGGATGGACACGCGAGGGCACCAGATAATCGCGGGCACCTTCGGGGGTAGACTTGATCAGGATAGGCGTCTCGATCTCCAGAAAGCTCTGGACATCGAGGAAGTCGCGCATAAACTTGACCACCCGATGGCGCAGGATGATATTGCGCTGCATCCGCTCGCGCCGCAGATCGAGGTAGCGGTACTTCAGGCGCAGCGACTCGTCCTCGCCGCCTTCTTTGGCAATGTAGAGCGGCGTGGTGCGGGCCGGGTTGAGTACGCTGGCGGACAGAGCCGTGACCTCAATATCGCCGGTGGCGAGATCGGGGTTATGCGCCTCAGGCGGGCGGCTGCGCACCAGCCCACGCACTTGAATCACATACTCGGAGCGTGACTCCTCGGCCACGGCGTGAACCTCAGGGCTGGCCGAGTCGAAGACGACCTGGGTGATCCCGTAGCGGTCACGCAGATCAACAAAGATGAGCGGGCCATGGTCGCGGCGGCGATGAACCCATCCCGCCAGCGTCACCTCTTGGCCAACATGCTCTGGGCGCAGCTCGCCGCAGGTGTGCGAGCGATACATAGTAGCTCCTCAATTGCAGATTGCAGATTGCAGGTTGCAGATTACAGCACAAAGTATGCGCCGCATTATAGCATGTCGCTATGCGGGCGCTGTTCTGCGCTATAATGCCGTCCATCCGAGCAGATTGTATCTTCATTGCGCATAATGATGACCGTGGAGCCTTCTATTTTCAGCCCCGAACCTTCCACCTATGGCCCAGCAGCGTATTGCCATTCTCGGGGTTGCCGTAGATAACCTGACCGAAGGCGAGACTCTTGCGCAGATTGACGCGCTGATCGTTGCGGGTGGTTCGCATCACATTGTGACGGTCAATCCTGAGTTTGTGATGGAGGCCCAGGTCAATCCGGCGTTCCGTAGCGTGCTGGCCCACGCCGACATTGCCACCGCCGACGGGTTTGGGCTGCTGCTGGCGGCTCGCTACCTTGGCACCCCACTACGCGGGCGGGTGACAGGCGTAGAACTGACGCTGCGACTGGCTGAACTGGCCACTGCGCAGGGCTACCGCATGTTCCTGCTGGGCGCAGCTCCTGGGGTGGCAGAAGAGACCGCCAGAGTGCTTCAGGTTCGCTACCCAGGACTGCTCATCGCTGGTGTTTTTGCCGGATCGCCGCAGCCGTGCCACGAGCCTTTCCTGCGCCAGATAATCGCGGCAGCCCAGCCACAAATCCTGCTGGTGGCCTACGGGCACCCGCAGCAAGATCTCTGGATTGCCCGGAACCAGCCATTTCTTCAGGTACCGCTGGCCATGGGGGTTGGCGGCACATTCGACTATCTCTCCGGGCGGGTGCCACGCGCTCCCGCCCTTATCCGTCGCCTCGGCCTTGAGTGGATCTATCGGCTGGCTCGTCAGCCGAGCCGCTGGCGGCGCATTGTGAATGCCGTACCCCGCTTCGCATGGCGCGTGATCACCCAGGTGCGGCGGGCATCTCGCTCATAAGGATTTTTACCATGTCACATACCACCGCTGAGAAGATCGAGGAACTGCGCCGACGCCGCGCACACGCTCTCCATAACGATACGGCAGCCGAGGCTCGGCAGCACGAACGCGGTAAGCTCACCGCTCGCGAGCGGATTGATCTGCTGGTTGACCCCGGCTCGTTTGTCGAACTGGACGCCTTTGCTGTCCACCGCACGACGGCCTTTGGCATGGAAAAACGCAAACCTCTGGGCGATGGTGTGATCACCGGGCACGGCACCGTTGAGGGTCGCCCGATCTGCCTTTTCGCACAGGATTTCACGGTCTTCGGCGGGTCGCTCGGCGAGGTTTTCGCCGAGAAGATCTGCAAGGTGATGGATCTTGCGGTGCGGATGGGCGTGCCTTGCATCGGTATTAACGACAGCGGCGGCGCACGCATCCAAGAGGGTGTGGTGAGCCTGGGTGGCTACGCCGAGATCTTCTACCGCAACGTGCTGAGCAGCGGCGTAATCCCACAACTCTCGGTGATCGCCGGGCCGTGCGCCGGCGGGGCGGTCTACTCGCCCGCGATGACTGACTTCATCATGATGGTGAAGGGCAGCAGCCAGATGTTCATCACCGGCCCCGATGTGATCCGAACGGTCACGGGCGAGGAGGTGGGATTTGAAGAACTGGGCGGGGCAATGAGCCACAACTCGCGCAGCGGTGTGGCCCACTTCGCCGCCGACGACGAGCCGCACTGCTTTGAGCAACTGCGCACGTTGCTCTCATTCCTGCCCGCGAACAACATGGACGACCCGCCCTACGTGACGCCCAGCGACGACCCTAACCGCATGGACGAGTCGCTCCAGACGCTCATCCCCGACAGCCCGCGCAAGGCGTACGATATGGTCACGGTGATTGAGACGGTGATGGACGACGGCTTTTTCTTCGAGGTGCAACCCTTCTGGGCGCGCAATATTGTGATCGGCTTTGCCCGTCTTGACGGTAACGTGGTGGGCCTGGTGGCTAATCAGCCGACACATATGGCCGGCACACTGGATATTGACAGCTCGAACAAGGCGGCCCGCTTTGTGCGCTTCTGCGATGCCTTCAACATCCCGCTGGTGACGTTTGTGGACGTACCGGGCTTTATGCCAGGGACGCAGCAGGAGTACGGCGGGATCATCCGCCACGGGGCCAAGCTGCTCTACGCCTACTGCGAGGCCACCGTGCCCAAGCTCACGCTGATCACCCGCAAGGCATACGGCGGAGCCTACGACGTGATGGCCTCTAAGCACATCCGCGCCGACTTCAACTTTGCTTGGCCCACGGCAGAGATCGCGGTAATGGGGGTTGACGCGGCGGTGCGGATCATCTTCCGTAAGGAACTGGCTGAGGCGACCGACCCAGCAGAGCGCATGCTCGAACTCGTCGAGGATTACCAGGGGCGATTCGCGAACCCCTACGTTGCGGCAGAGCGCGGCTATATTGACTCGGTGATCGAACCAAAGGAGACACGCCCGGCTCTGATTAAGGCTCTGCGACTGGCACGCACCAAGCGCCAGAGCATGCCGCCGCGCAAGCACGGGAATATTCCATTGTAGATTTTGGATTTTGGATTTTGGATTTTGGGCGCAGCGCACCAGAACGTCTAAAACCTAAAATCCAAAATCCAAAATCCAAAATCCAAAATCTACAGCGGGTTTCGGCTAGGCACGCCGGGCGCACGCGGGTAGTGCGGGTCGGTCGAGTGCAGCTTGTCAATGATCACCACCGCGTGGAAATCCAGGCCGGGCAATTCAACCGGCTCCACCGCAACCATGATACCCCCGAGAACTTTAATTGCTCGTCCGGCTGCCGTCGCCTCGTCGTAGGCGGCGGCCCCCTTCGGGGCCAGCATACGCCCGCCAACCTTCAACAGCGGTAGGCCATACTCCACCAGCACGCGCAGTTCCGCTACCGCCCGCGCCGTTACCAGGCTATGGGAATGGCGCTCGCCCCGGTCGCGGCCCAAATCCTCGGCCCGCGCCGTAAGTACCCGCACCCCCACAAGCTCCAGCAGATCGGCCATATGTCGCAGAAATTCGGCCTTCTTGCCCACCGACTCCACCAGAGTCAGGCGCAGGCCCGGCTGGAGGATGGCCAGTGGCAGACCCGGAAAGCCCGCCCCGCTGCCAATATCAACGAGGCTTGAGGGAGAGTCGCCCCAGAAGCGGGCGAGGCTCAGGGAGTCAAGGAAGTGGCGACGGTAGATCTCCGCCGGTGCCGTGATCGCCGTGAGATTGACGCGCTCATTCCAGATTCTTAGTTCCTCCGCGTAGGCGGCGAACTGCGCAAGCTGTCCGGCACTCAGCGTGATGCCCCAGGCGGCGCAGGTTTGGGTAAGCACAAGCTCAGGGGTTTCCATTCTCATACTCTCGATAAAGCCCGTGTTCAACAATATACGCAAGCACCGGGTCGGGGATCTGGTAGCGTGCCGGGCGGTCAGAGATCAGACGGGCGCGCAGTTCGCTACTCGAAACTTCTAGGCGTGGGCCAACGATGAGGGTAGAGCGTTGAGCAATACCGGGGAGATCCGCCTCAAGCTGCGCAAGGTTCAGGTGGTAGCCAGGACGACCAACAATAGCGAGGCGCACAAGATCAATAATCTCGGTGGCTCGATGCCAGCGCGGCAGATCGCGGGCGGCATCACTGCCAAGAATAAACACAAGATCAGTGGCGGAACCCGTCTCAGCACGTAGAGCAGCGAGGGTGTCTACGGTGTACGAAGGCGGAGGACGACGCAGATCCACATCAGACACAATAAAGTGCGGGTTTGTGGCACAGGCCAGATGGACCATCGCGAGACGCTGCGCAGGTGAGGCACCCTGGAGGTGAGCTTTGAGAGGCTGACGCGACGCCGGTACAAAGATCACATAATCAAGGCCGAGGGCGTGACGAGCATCCTCCGCAAGTGCCAGATGACCTATATGGATGGGGTCAAAGGTACCCCCGTAGATCCCGATCCGCTGAACACTCGTCACTGGCGGCGATCCTCTGGGGGTCATGATCTAGTCAGGGGACTCCATCTCACGGGCGTCCTGAAAAAGGTGCCAGATCATCCACGACACATCGTGCTGATCCTCGGGGTTGAGGTCGTCCACATAAGCACAGATCAACTCGGCCACATCAGTGCGGGGCAGCAGATACACCCGCGCCCCAAGGGAATCGTGGAGCTGAAGGGCAAGGGTATCCGCGAGATCGAGCATATCTCGCTCAGGCAAGCGATGATCAGTGCTGAAGCGATAGCCGCGCATTTGGCGTCCATCTCCCAGATTCATAGCCACAGAAAAACACAGAAGCTCACAGAAATAATTTTACAGAAGCTCACAGAAATACTTTTCCTGTGTCCTTCCGTGTTCTTCTGTGGCACAACCCCGTCGTCGTCCTAGCGACGACCATCATACACCCGGGGGCGCCGGTCGTCGTAGCCAGACTCATCATAATATTCTTCCTGCGGCTGCGTCGCGAGGCGCTCCGTCTGTCCTGCGCGCCGGGGCAACAGGGCGTTATCCGTCAGGCTCTCGTGAATATAATCGAGGTAACCACGAATATCATCGTTATCATCAAGGCTACTAAAGGGTACCGCCGCGCCGCTCACTGTTTTTACACTCTCACCAATATCACGCAGGGTACCATCAATGCCCTTCACAAGGCCGCGCATGACCGAGGCAAGTTCTTCTTTTTCTTGAACCGTGAGGTTTGCAAAGCCAATCAATGCTTTTTCTTGCGCACGCAGCAGCGTGGCACGGAGGATCGCAATATCGGCCTGTGTTTGCAACTCATAGCGCCGCACGAGATGAGCCTGACGCACCTGCTCAACAAGTTCCTCACTGGTAACGGGTGTCCAGAGCAGGGCAGGGATAATAATAAACCCAATGATCCCAATAATCACCTGCTGAAGAATAAGGCCGGTACTCGCAACCGTAGGCTGTGAGGCCCACCAGCTATACTGAATTTCAAAAGAATAATAGAGCAAATAGAGTGATGCGACAATGATCACGCCATAGCCCCATGTGCGGGCATTAATTTTTTGAAGCAGCATACCACCAGGTGACCAGGGGATGAGAAATGAAGTCAGGCTTGGTGGGGCCAGCACAAGGATAGCCGTAAATGCTCCGGCGACAACCCAATTTGTCGTTAACTGACTTTGCACGCCCCACCAATACACGGCAGAACCAATCATGGCAATACATGCAAGCACTGCCAGTAACGACTTTGCCGTAAACTGCCAGCCCCCACCGTCCCGGCGTCGTTGCCCGCGCACCATATCAAGGTATCTGCTGCTCACAATCATCCCTTCTGCCAACTACCAGCAACCTGTACACTCCACCCGTTACATAATGGCTGATAGCGGTACAGCGCATAAGGACTCTTCCTTACGCGCATTTTTGTACGTATGACGCAAACCAACCGGCCCTGAAACAAAGCCGGTCAACAAAACTTTCCCTATTGCGAAGGGGAAGAGGGGATTGAGGAGAAGATACGGAGGAATCAAACATAGTGCGGATATCATACCCGCCGCGTCTACGTCCATCACTGCGCTGAGTGACGAAGAAACGTCGTGGAACTGACACGTCCTCAACAAAAACCTTTGCCGCTACCGGGGCGCAACATTCGGGGTAATAAAAACATATGTTTCAATCCAGTCCTTACCTCCGGCGGCACGAACTCGGGCCACAAGTGCGGGGGACAAGGCAGTGAGCCCATAGCTAACATTCACGTTATACGGCACCTCCAGAGCCTCAACGCCCTGTCCACGCAGCGTAAACTGTGCTTGGGCAAGGAAGTTACCGGTAAATGTTCCCAAAATGACGTGCTGCTGATTGACGGGATCGTACCACCAAAGCTCACTGCTCGCAGTCGCATAGGAGCGATTGTGATCAAAAATAGTTCGGCTGATCTGCTGTGTACGCCAGCGTTGCTCGCTGGACAGCGGCAGCGGGGTTGACAGAACAAACGTCGTTTCAGGGATTGAACTCGTCTGCACATCAACCGGCGTTGGTGTCTCCTGTGATGTTGGTGTCGGTATAGCCGCAGTCATCTCTGTTGGGATCGGCACTCCCGCAACGGCTGCTGCCCTCACGGTTGGCGCTGGAATGGCAGGGGGAGGAAGGCTCCTGGTTACCTGGCCATTTTGAAGCGCCTCCATACAACCGCTCAGCATGATCGCGAGAAGACCTGCAACCACGAGAAACGCAGTGTAGCGGCATCCGTTTCGGAAGGTGAGCCGCCGCCATATCCGTTGAGCCATTCGAACACTTCGCACAATCGCTCGATTTTCTTCGCGTATCCTCAGCGCGATCTGTGGTTTTATCACCGCATGAGCCGCCAATGACAGGCACCCGCACGATTCTACTCTACCACACGTAGACGCTGTACGACCTATGACAGAAGATTACACTTTGAATACAGCTAAAGCGAAGCTCTCCCACCATGCACCATGGCCGAAGTGATACGTATATTCTTATTTCGCACAAGAGGTACAGTCAGGATATTATCATACACGGCAGTATGTGTCAAGAGTTTTCGGTCACAACAATAGTCCAGGGCAGCAGTGGTTGGCTCACTGTTGCCCTGGACTGCATGCTAACAGCTATTTTCTCAATCAATCAAACGTATGCTTGCGCACATGAAAATAGATGCTACCGATGAAAGATTATCGGGCGCACCCGCAGCATCAAGCCAACATCAACAAGCGTATGGAACAGCACTACCGTCCAGATGTCCTGGTAGAGCCAGAGGCAGAGACACCAGCCAAGGACAAGTGCAACCTCGGCCATGGGACGAAACTTACGGATTGATTTTGATCGCGGAGAGTCATCGAAGTGTGGCGGCAGCAGGCGCAGCCAGAAGAGGCCGTGGATCAGACCACCGTAGATCGCAAAAAAAATCAGGCCGAGGACAAAGCCTGCTGCATTGGCCGCAGCCGGAGCGAAAAGGCCCACCAGCGTGGAGCCGATGGTAGCCCCAAGCCAGTACACAAAGACAAATGCCAGCGTCTCGAAGAAGCCATTGCCAAGGGAAAAGATCACCATCGGCACAGGCAGCACCGGACGATCATCGTGCCGTGCGACCAGCACATAGAGTGCTTGGCTGAATGCGAAAGTTAGCACCAAGTAAAGAACAAAACCTGGATTGGCAAAAGTAGCCGCCACGTTCCACGATCCAAGCAGAGTGCGGAGGGCCAGCATGCCAAGGGCGAACGAGATAGCCCAGTAAATAAGGACTGCGCGCTCAGGGTGCGCCATACCCACACGGACGTACGTGACTTCAGGCTTTGTTACCTTTGTCGTCTCAAGCTTAATGTCCATGGGAAGCTCTATCGTGTGTTAGTGACTGATACTGATACGAAACGGGGAGACGGTACGCTTGTTACACGCGCAACAAGATTACTTATATGTAATGATACCATGAAGGGCGATAAATGACAAGAGGGCTGCACAAGGTGTGCAAGCCCTCTCGGGGATACGCAGTGTTAGGCCCACATCAATGCGCAGGCGGCTCCTTATGCCCGTGCGCGTGGTCTGCGGAGTGAAACGCAGACCCCAGCCGTGAGCCGCGAGGCAGGTTGAGGATTTCGGCGGCATCGCCTTCCTCCTCCTCGTGGCTATGGTGCGCGCCATGCGCCGCCCCGTACTCGGTTACGAGGCTTGCGGCCCGAATACGCCGCTCATAGACGCGGTTTACGGCAGCAAGCATCCGTCCCCACAAGCCTGTTGGCTCAGCCATAAAAATTCCACCCCAACGATGATTCAGTGCGAGAATACGGAGCTGTTTACTCGGCACCACCATTATAGTACACTTTTCCCTAGCGTTTTATCGCACGGTACTCAGTTTGTAGGGGCAATCCCTACGGGGTGGACTACCACACCCCCGATCCCATTGCCATAGGCGTTTGGGATTGCATGTTCCCCATCGTGCGTTCGTCTGAGGTGATTCTCTCGCCTGTACCGTTCCTGCTTGGCGTTCTATAGCATACTGCGCACCCGCCCGGCTTCACACCATACCCTACAGGGTCAACGAGTCTTGACTACTAAGCACGACCGATAGAACTGCGACGGTCATCATTTTACCTGCCACCCGATTGCGTGGCAGAACCGCCAATGATTTGTGCAGGTACAACACCACAGCGATGCCGTGATGGGTTCATCATAGCACACTTGTATGGATTTCGCAACGTCAGCGAACGAAACAAAACGCAATGAAACGAAACTAAATGGTTCTTATGAACGCAAACGATACTATACACGCTGAGGTGCATCAGCCCTGCACGAAATATCCTTATCTTTGACAAGGGCTATTGCTCAGCGGTATGATGCGGCGTCATTATCCGTTATGATGTTCATGTGCGGAGCGCACAACACCCGATGAAAATGGCCGCTGGTGTCTGGCTATCGGCTATCGGCTATCGGCTATCGGCTATTTTCACGTTAGCAGAAGGGTGCGGGGTTGCGTAGTTGGAAACTGTGGGTTGGACTCCTGATCAGTATTTTTTTCCTGAGCTTTGCGCTCCAGGGTCTGGATCTTGGAAATTTTTGGCAGACCATCCGCAGCGCAAACTATTGGTGGCTGGTGCCGGGGATCGGCGTTTACGGGGCGGTTGTTTGGGTTCGCACGTGGCGCTGGCACTCGATGCTTGGACATATAAAAGCCATCCCCACTCATCGGCTTTTTCCGATAGTGGTGATTGGCTACATGGGCAATAACGTTTACCCGGCGCGGGCCGGTGAGGTGCTGCGTAGCTATGTGCTGCGGCGCAAGGAGGGCGTGCCGATGAGCGCCTCTCTGGCTACGGTGGTGCTTGAGCGGCTCTTTGATGGCCTGGTGATGTTGCTCTTTGTCTTCGCCACCTTGCCCTTCGCCCCGCTGCCGCCGACCTACCGCTGGTTGGTAATGGGCTTTAGCGCCCTGTTTGGCGTGGCCCTGGTGGTGTTTATGCTCCTGGCGGCCCGACCCGTGCAGATGAGCCGACTCTACACGCTGGCCGTTGATAGGTTTCTTCCTGCCGCTATCCGTCCACGTGTCCACGGCCTCTTTGATAAATTTATCATCGGGCTCCAGTCTCTCCGTAGCCCGCGTGAATTGGCAGTGATCTTCCTCACGTCAACCTTGATCTGGCTTGGCGAGACGCTCAAGTATTGGTTTGTGATGCACGCCTTCCCCTTCACGGTCTCGTTCCCGGTGCTAATGCTGATGACGGCGGTGGTGAATCTGTTCACCACCATTCCTTCAAGCCCTGGCTATGTCGGTACTTTCGATGCGCCGGGGATCGCGGTACTGACCCAGTTTGGCGTCGTACAGGCCATTGCCACGGGCTACACCCTGGTGCTGCATGTGGCGCTCTGGCTGCCGATCACGCTGCTCGGTGCAATCTTTATGCTGCACGAGAGCGTCGGTTGGCGCGATATGGAGCGGGCCGCGCAGATCAAGGAACATCAGGGCGAGCCGAACGCTAGCGATGACGCTGATGCCGGGATTGGCGATAGTGCCCGTGGAGTGCTGCATTGAAGATAGCGATTGTTGGTGCCGGTATCGCCGGCCTTTCAGCGGCCTACGACCTTGCCCGCGATGGCCATGATGTCACGATTTTTGAGTCCGACCAGGTGGCAGGAGGGCTGGCGGCGGGCTTCCGCGACCCGAGTTGGGACTGGCCGATGGAACGCTTCTACCATCATATTTTCGAGACCGACGCCGCAATTATCAGGCTGACCGAAGAGATTGGCTTTCGCTCGCAGCTCTTCTTCCGCAGTGCGGTGACGGCGCAGTGGTGGCAGAATCAGCCGTACGCCCTGGATGGAGTGCTGCCGGTGCTGCGCTTTCCCGGAATCCCCTTTGTTGACCGGGTGCGCTTCGGGGTGTCAATCGCCTACCTGAAGTATGCGACGAATAACTGGCGTGGGCTGGAACGTGCCACCGCCGCCCGCTGGACGCGGCGCTGGATGGGCGAACCAGCCTACAGGACGCTGATCCGCCCGCTGCTTGAGGGTAAATTTGGCCCGCACGCCGATGAGGTAAACATGGCCTGGCTCTGGTCGCGCTTTAAGGCGCGCAGCTTTAAGCTGGGCTACTACCAGGGCGGGTTCCAGGGTTTTGTTGATGCGCTCCAGCGAGCGGTGGAGGCCAAGGGAGCGCAGGTACGCCTGAGTAGTCCGGCAAACGCCGCCCGCCAACTGGAGGATGGACGCTGGGAACTGATCACGCCGGGGGTGCCGGGAGAAACCTTCGACCGCCTGTTGGTCACGGGTGCGCCGCAGTTGCTGGCGAAGCTGGCCCCGCAATTGCCGAGCAGCTACACCGGCCAACTCACCAAGCTGCGCTCGATGGGTGCGGTGGTGCTGACCCTGGCCCTGCGCCAGAAGTTGCTCGACCAGGTCTACTGGCTGATGCCGCCCAAGAGCGAATTCCCGTTCCTGGCCTTAGTGGAGCATACCAACTTTATTAGCTCTGAACACTACGGCGGCGACCATCTGGTCTACTGCGGCGACTATCTGGAGCCTGAGCACGAGTTCTTCCGCCTGAGCGAAGACGAGTTGCTTGAGCGATTTCTGCCCTTCCTGAAGCGGGTGAACCCGCAGTTTCAGCGCAGTTGGGTGCGTGCCCACTGGCTGCACCGCGAGCCATACGCCCAGCCGATTGTGCCGGTGGGTCACAGTCAGAATATCCCGCCGATTACCACGCCGCTACGCGGACTCTACTGGGCGAGCATGAGTCAGGTTTACCCCTGGGATCGCGGCACCAACTTCGCCGTTGAGTTGGGGCGACGGGCGGCTACAGAGATGAATGTCACGATTTGACAGTCCCTTTAACCTGACGTATACTTTTTACACTCATCCAGTTATCATAAAGTAAATAGAGGCAAGCGCGGGGGCGGCAGGAGCTGATGCGGGAGGTAGGGCGTTGTGCATACTCTACCCCTGCGTGTTCTGCTGGTTCAGTTGCCAGTGCCGAACAACCCTGCGCTGAACACGCCCCTGGCGGCGGGCTACCTGAAGGCGTACGCTGAGTCCTGCGGGCTGGGCGACCGGGTGGTGATTGACATCCTGCCACGGGCCGTTGCCGACTGTGCTGGCGACGCGGCTCTGGTTCAGGCGATTGTGGATCGCGCCCCCGATCTGCTCGGGTTCTCGCTCTACACATGGAACAGCGAGCGTTCCCTGGAGGTGGCCCGCCGAGTCAGGATGCGCCTACCCGACCTGCGGGTTGTGGTTGGTGGCCCCGAGGTGCAGGCCGATAACACCTGGGTGCGTGAGCATCCCGCTGTGAGTGTGGCGGTGATCGGCGAGGGCGAGCAGGCGTTTGCTGATCTTTTATTGCAGATTGTAGATTGTAGATTGCAGATTGCGCCGGATGGCCAACCCGATCTGCAATCTGCAATCTGCAATCTACAATCAAGACCAGCCCTCCCCGATCTCTCCGTGGTACCTTCGCCCTACCTAACCGGATGCCTGGAATTGCTGCCAGACAGCGTGCAGATGGTCGAAATCTCGCGCTGGTGTCCCTATGCGTGCAGTTTCTGCCTCTACGGGCGGAATATGGGGCCGCGCCTGGGCAATCGTTCTTTTGGGCTTGAGCGGGTGCTGGCTGAGGTGGCCTGGGGCCGAGAACGTGGCGTGCGCCAGGTTCATTTTGTTGAGGCGAACCTGAACCTGCTGCCGATTTTCTGGCCGCTGATGCGCGCTCTGTCCGAGATGAACGCTGATCGGCAGGTTGCGTTTTATGCCGAGCTGCGCGGCGAACACCTCTCGGCGGCGGCGGTGGCGGCTCTGGAAGCGGCGAATGTGCGCGTGGTAGAGGTGGGTCTCCAGACGGCGAACCCGGTGGCTCTGCGCGCTGTATCCCGCAAGACCGACCTGGCACAGTGGGCGGCGGGCACGCGCCGACTCTCCTCGGCGGGGATTGAGGTCTTTCTGGATGTGATCCTGGGCTTGCCTGACGATGATGCGGTTGGCGTAGCCACAACCCTGGATTTCATCAAAGACCAATCCCTCGGGCCATACGATATTTTTATGCTCCAGGTGCTGCCAGGTACAGCAGTGCGTCGTGAGGCGGCTCAGTATGGCCTAACATTCCAAGATCGTCCGCCCTACTATGTGCTTGGCACCGGACGGCTACCCTATGCCGAGCTGCGTCGTCTGCGCCGCGAGCTAAAGCTGGATGCTGGGTTTGACCCGGATGCGGTGGAGGGGATGCCGGGGGTCAGGGGTCAGGGGTCAGGGGTCAGGGGTCAGGGGTCGGGAGCCCGGCTCCCGGCTCCCGGCTCCCGGCTCCCGGCTCCCGGCTCCGGGAAGTTTATCTCTCAGGTTCGACTGTTTGATGAGGGGCAGGAGGGAGTTTCTGATCGCCTCGCTGCCCATGTTGATGTTTTCCTGCCTGTAGCGCAGTTAGCCCAGGCCACCGCCCTGTTGGCGGGGTGGATCGTCGCGAACCCGAGTACGTTGTTTGACGTATACCTGGAGGTGGCGGGTGAACCACCGGGTGCCGATGAGTTGCGGGGCTGGCGGGCGAGGCTGCCGCACACACCGGGTTATCTGGATCGGCTGGGGGTGTATGCCGCCGACCAGCCAGAGCCCGGTTATGTGCGGGCCAGTCCCCGGCTCTGGCTGGTATTACCGTGGATCTCGCAGGCTGAACCGAATGACTACGCGGGCGTGGCTGCGGTTATCTGGCATTACCAGTTGGATAGTGGCCAATCGCTCCCCTTAGGAGCTTGGCGCACAGCGGGTGGTGCGGGGATCGCCCTGAGCTTCGCTGAGGGATGGGACGATGCGGGCCGACGGGTTGTTCTGTCCACCGCCGAAGCATGGGCCGCCGAATACGGGCGGCTACTGTTCTGATGCCTGCGCGGTGCGTGGCGTAGGAGCCGTCTTCGGTCGAGTGACTACGGCAATAGCACGGGCGGCCAGGGCGAAGGGGAGCAGTCTTACGAGGTTCGCCATGAATGCGTTGCCGACGCCATCAATCACCACAGACTGACCACGCTCCAGGGCGCGCAGGGCGGTGGCGACCACCTGTTTCGCGTTGCGTTTCGCCCCGATAATCATCGAGTCGCTGCCCACCACATCAAAGAAGGCGGTTTCGGTGGCTCCAGGGCAGAGGGCCAAAACGCGCAGCCCGCGCCCACGATATTCTTCAGCCAGGGCCGACGAGAACGAAATGACGAATGCCTTTGTCGCGCCGTAGACGGCCATGTAGGGTGTGGGGCTGTAGGACAGGACTGAGGCCAGATTGATCACTGCGCCGCCACGGGCCAGTAGCTGTGGCACGAAGGCGTGGGTCAGATCGACTAGGGCGGTCACGTTCAGCGTAACCATCTCGTGGTCGCGGGCGGCGGAGATTTCCTCAAAATTGCCGTGGGCAGCGAAGCCAGCGTTATTGATCAGCAGATCAACCGTCAGCCCGCGTTGGGAAACCTCGGCGCGTACCCGCTCGGCAGCGCCGTCAGTCACCAAGTCGAATGGCAGCACCTCAACGCGCACACGATGCTGGGCGGTCAGGTGGTCGGCCAACTTCCGCAGCCGGTCGGCGCTACGGGCCACCAAAATAAGATTCATCCCCCGCCGCGCCAGTTCGTGCGCAAACGCGGCCCCGATCCCCGACGATGCCCCCGTGATAAGGGCGGTCTTTCCTTTGTAGCGTGACATGTGAATCGTCCTTTCGGCGTTATATGTAGTCCTACCTCCGCATACGCGGATCGAGAGCGTCGCGTAGACCATCGCCCACGAGCGAGAAGCTGAGCATGGTGGTGGCAATCATCAGAGTCGGAAAGAGGCCGAGGTGCCAGTAGACCTGGATGTAGGAGAAGGAGTTGCCGACCATTTTGCCCCAACTGGGCAGCGGGTCGTTAATACCCAGGCCAAGGAAGCTCAGCCCGGCCTCGGTGAAGATTGCCGAAGGCACGCCCAGGGTAACGGCGATGATCAGCGGGGTAAGGGCGTTGGGCAGCAAATGGCGGAACATGATCTGGATGTCGGGCGTGCCAATCACCCGTGCGGCCTCAATAAACTCGCGCCCGCGCAGGGCCAGGATCTGGGCACGGGTGAGGCGACAAATCTCGACCCAACTGATCAGGGCGATGGCTAGGATGACATTCAGCATGTTGCTGCCAAAGATCGAGACCAGGAAGAGCGCGAAGAGAACCTGCGGGATGGAGCTGAACACCTCGATCACCCGCGCCACCAGGAAATCAACCCAGCCGCCCAGGAATCCCGCCGCTAGCCCCAGAGAGACGCCCAGCAGCAGGGCAATGGCCTGCACCGAGAAACCCACGGTAAGCGAGATACGCGCCCCGTAAATAATTCGGCTGAGCATATCGCGCCCGACCTCGTCGGTGCCCAGCCAATGCGCAGCGCTGGGGAACTGCTTGGCCTCGCGTAGCACAGCGAAGTCGTAGGCGGTGGGGGCCAGGACGTTGGCGAAGACCGCCATACACACCAGCAGCAGCACCACCACGAATGCGGCCATCGCCAGCTTATTCTTCGCAAAGCGGGCCGCCGCATCACTCCACAGGGTGCGCGATGGGCGTGGGTTGATCGGGACGGTGGCGCTCATGCGTACCCTTGGCGATTGTGGATTGTGGATTGTGGATTGTGGATTGGCGCTCAATCCACAATCCACAATCCACAATCCACAATCACGACAGCCTAATCCGTGGGTCAATCACCGTATAAAGCAGGTCGGTGAGCAGGTAAACCAGACCCCAGACGGCGGCCACCAGCAACATCACCGCCATAATCATGGGGTAGTCGCGCTGAGTGACGCTGGTGACGAAGAATTTGCCCAGGCCGGGCACGCGGAACATGGTCTCGACAAAAACCGTGCCGGTGATCAGATCGGGGATACGCGGGCCAAGGACGGTGATGATCGGGATGAGGGCGTTTTTGAAGGCGTGGCGCAGCAGCACCACGCGCTCGCTGAGTCCTTTGGCCCGTGCGGTGCGGATGAAATCGGCCCCGAGAACATCTACCAAGCTGGCGCGGGTATAGCGGGCGGTGACGCCCATCGGCCCTAGACCCAGAGCAATAATCGGCATCACCCATGTGCGCCAGTCGCTGTTCCATCCGCCCACCGGTAGCCAGCGCAGCTTCACGGCGAAGATCAGAATCAGCCAGATCGCTACCACAAAATTCGGCACCGTCAGGCCCAAGGTGGCCACCGTCGTGACCACATAATCTACCCATGTATTCTGGTGTACGGCGGCGACCGTACCCAGCAGCAGCCCGGCACTCATCGCCAATACCGCCGTCGCCCCGCCGAGGGCAATGCTCACCGGCCAGGTGCGGGAGATCAGGGCGATCACCGTCTCGTCGGGACTCTGGAAGGAAATCCCGAAATCGCCGCGCAGCGCGTTGCCCATATAGCGCAGGTACTGCTCGTAGAGTGGTTTATCCAGGCCGTACTTGGCTAGGATATTGGCCTTCGCCGCTGGCGGCAGCGGCATCTGGTACTCATCGAACGGCCCGCCAGGGATGGAGTGCATGAGGCTAAAGGCGACGATTGAGACGAGGAAGAAGACCAGGATCATGCCGCCGATGCGACCGAGCAGATAGCGGGCCATAGATCATCTCCTATTTTGATTGATGGGTGACGGCGAAGCCGTCACCCATCAATCAAAATAGAAATTTGGGGCGGCGCAGCCGCCTCAAATTTCACCCGCTTACTTCGGCGGCGCGCTGCGGTACTTTAGCACGTCCTTGGTGATATATAGCGAGTTGATCGAGTTGCCGAAGACGGTGAATCCTGGCCACTGCAGTGCGGCGCTGCCGGCCTTATTTGGCTCAAGCGCGAAGCCCTTCACATAGGGTTTCATCAGGTCGCCCACCATGCGGTGGTAGATGAAGACCGCGCCCACATCGCTGACCAGAATCTTTTCGGCGTCCTGGAACTGCGTGATGCGTGCGGTGGTATCGAGGTTGGCCGACGCCTCGGTCACCAGCTTGTCAAAGGCTGGATTGCTCCAGTTGTGCCGGATGTTGCTCAGCCAGACGCCGAGCATGTTTGAGGGGTCAAGGAAGTCCATGCCGTAGGAGAGCATACCGAACTGGATCTGGGTTGGCTTGGCCCCGAGCGCCTCGGTGAAGATCTTCTGATCCTTGTTTGTGACCTCAACCTCGATACCCAATTCCTGCTTGATCGTCGCGGCGATGGCTTGGGCCAAGGCGACGCGGACAGGTGGCTCGTTACGCAGCCACATGGTGAGCTTGGGGAAACCCTTGCCGTCGGGGTAGCCTGCTTCAGCCAGCAGCGCCTTGGCCTTGGCCGGATCGTAGCTCTGGATATTCTTGAGCGCCTCGGAGTTGGCCGCCGGGAATCCCGGCATCAGGAACGAGTAGGCCGGGATACCCTGGCTAGATGTGACGATGTTCTTGATCAGGGTATCGCGGTCAACAATGTGGCTAAACGCCTGGCGCACCTTGAGGTTGTTGAAGGGCGGACTCTGCACATCAAAGAAGAGATAGTCGGTGCGGAAGTCCTGCGCGTTGCTCTGCACCTGCTTCGACAGCTCGGGGTCAGCGGCGATCACCTCATTATCGGCGGTCTGGAGCTGCGGGCCGGGCACGTAGTCCACTTCGCCCGCCTGATAGCCGGCGAGGAAGGTTTCAGCCTTGGCACCGATGCTGATCACCTTCTGGATGAAGGGTTTGTT